>NZ_JBSGDZ010000012.1:0-275276 GCF_053602655.1 Sphaerisporangium sp. NPDC004334 | reverse complement strand
TCCCGTCCCCCGGGGGGCCGGGCGGGGGGCCGGGGGACGGGCCGGGGGACGGGCCGGGGGACGGCCGCCGAGCCGGGCGACCGCGGCGGCGCCGGCCCGGCAGCCGTCGTCCAGGGCGGCGGGCGCGGGGCGGCCGGCGAGCAGCGCGGTGAGGAAGCCCGCGGCGAAGGCGTCCCCGGCCCCCGTGGAGTCGACGATCCCCGCCGCGCCGGTGGCGGGGACGGCCGCCGCGCGGTGCACGACCCGCCCGCCGACGGCCAGGACCGCTCCGGCGGCGCCGAGCTTCACCGCCGCCATGCCGTACCGCGCGCTCAGCGCCGCCGCCGCCCGCTCCATGGCGCCGGGCCCGCCGCTCCGGTCCCGTTCGCCGTTCCCGGCGACGGCGTCGTCCCTGGCGGTCAGGGCGAGGGCGCCGTCCCCGGTGGTGAGAGGGAGTGCGTCGTCCCCGGCGGCCAGGAGGAGGGCCTCGTCGCGGTTGGGGATGATCAGCGTCGCGGCGGCGGTCTCGCGCAGGAAGCGGTCCGGGCCGAAGGCGCGCAGCGGCCCGGTCGAGGCGGGGTCGACGCTGATCGGCACGCCCCGGCCGCGGGCCGCCCGCACGGCGCGGCGCACCAGGTCCAGCCCCGGTTCGGCGAACAGCGTGTATCCCGAGATGTGCAGCAGGCCGACGTCGTCCAGCAGGGCGTCGTCCCAGTCGGCCGGTCCGATGTGCCCGCCCGCGCCCCGGTTGGTGAGCATGGATCGCTCCCCGCTCGCGTCCACCATCGCGATCACGACCGCCGTGGGATGGGCCGGGTCCACCGACGCGTGCGGCCGTACGCCGGCGGCGCGCAGCTCGGAGATGTGCCACTGCCCGGTGTCGTACCCGACGCGGGTGAGGATGCGCGCGTCCGCGCCCAGGTGGGCGGCCCAGGACGCGGTGTTGGCGCCCGAGCCGCCCGGGCGCACGGCGATGTCGGCCGGGGTGTCGGTGCCGGTGGCCACCGGTGTACGGTGCAGGGCGACGACGTCGGTGACGGCGTCCCCGATGACGAGCAGGCCCGCCACTCAGCCCTCCGCCGCCGGGACGGGGACGGCGGGGACGGCGGGGGCGGCGGCGGAGGACCAGGCGGCGGCGATGCGGCCCGCGAGGCGGGTGTTGCCGCGGACGGCGGCCAGGTTCGCCTCCAGGGATGCGCCGCCCGTGCCGCGCACCAGGAAGTCCAGCAGGAACGGGGTGATCGCCTGCCCGGTGACCCCTTCGCGGTCGGCCGCCGCGAGGGCCTCGGCCAGCACATGGTCGTGCAGCGCCGGGTCGAGCTGCTCGTCGGCCGGCACCGGGTTGGCGACGATCAGCGCGGACGCCGGGCCGCCGAGCCCGTCCTGCGCCCGCATCACCGCCGCGGCCTGCTCGGGGCTCTCCAGCCGCCAGTCCACCGGCAGCCCCGAGGAGTGCAGGTAGAAGCCGGGGAAGGCGTCGGTGCGGTACCCCGCGACGCCCACCCCGCGGGTCTCCAGCCGCTGGAGGGTGGCGGGCACGTCGAGGATGGACTTCACGCCCGCGCACACCACGGTGATCCGGGTCGAGGCGAGCATGTCCAGGTCGGCGGACTCGTCCTGGTCGGTCGTCCAGCCGCGGTGCACGCCTCCGAGGCCGCCGGTGGCGAACACGCGGATGCCGGCCCGCGCCGCGAGGAACGCCGTGGCCGAGACCGTCGTCGCGCCGCTGGCCCCGAGCGCGGCGGCAAGGGCGAGGTCGCGGAACCCGAGCTTGCGCAGGCCCGGCTCGGTGGCGACGCGTTCCAGCATGCCCGCGTCCAGGCCGACCCGGGCCACGCCGTCCAGGACGGCGATGGTCGCCGGAACGGCTCCGGCCTGTCTGACCAGCTCCTCCAGCTCCACCGCGACCTGGAGGTTGCGGGGCTGCGGGAGGCCGTGCGAGATGATCGTGGTCTCGAGCGCCACCACGGGGGCTCCCGTGGCGAGCGCCTCGGCGACCTCGCCGGAGGTCTGGATGATCGTCTCGCCGGGGCCGGTCGTACGCATTCTGGCTCTGGGTCCTCTCCGTCTGTACGCTCTGGTGTCTCCCGGGGAAATGTTCCCCTGATGTGCTGTCTCACCGTACTGTCCCGGTTAGGAGCGTTTGTCATGCACCGGTCGCATTACGACGCCGTGATCGTGGGCGGGGGGCACAACGGCCTGGTCGCCGCCGCCTATCTGGCGAAGGCGGGCCGCCGCGTGCTGGTGCTGGAGCGGCAGCCCTACCTCGGCGGGCTCGCGGTGTCCGCGCGGGCCTTCCCCGGCGTGGACGCCCGCCTGTCCCGTTACTCCTACCTGGTCAGCCTGCTCCCCGGCCGGATCGTCGCCGACCTCGGCCTGCCCGTCACCCTGCTGCGGCGCCGCTTCGCCTCCTACACCCCCGTCGGCGCGACCGGCCTGCTGGTGGACAACGCCGACGCCGCCCGCACCGCCGCCTCCTTCGCCCGCGTGACCGGCGGCACCGCCGACCACGAGCAGTGGGAACGTTTCTACCGGATGACGGCCGAGGTGGCCCGCCGCGTCGCCCCGACCCTGCTGGAGCCGCTGCTCGACCGCGCCGCCATGCGCGAGGCCGTCGGGGACGCCGAGGCGTGGACCGCGCTGTTCGAGCGGCCCATCGGCGAGACGGCGGCCGAGCGGTTCGCCGACGAGGTCGTGCGGGGCGTCGTGCTGACCGACGCGCTGATCGGCACCTTCGCCGACCCGGCGGCCGGCCTGCTCGCCAACCGCTGCTTCCTCTACCACGTCATCGGCGACGGGACCGGCGAGTGGAACGTGCCGGTCGGCGGCATGGGCGCGGTCAGCGGCGCGCTCGCCGACGCCGCCCGCCGCGGTGGTGCCGACCTCCGCACCGGCGCCGAGGTGCTGGCGCTCGACCCCGGCGCCGCCGGTCCGGGCGGCGAGCGACGCGCCGCGGTCACGTTCCGGGACGAAGGCGGCGCCGAGCACGCCGTGACCGGCGAGCACGTTCTCGTCAACGCCCCGCCCGCCGTCCTGGCCCGGCTGCTCGGCGCGGCGTCCGGCGAGGAGCCCGAGGGCGCCCAGCTCAAGGTCAACATGGTGTTGTCCCGGCTGCCGCGCCTGAAGGACGGCGCCGTCGACCCGGCGGAGGCGTTCGCCGGCACCTTCCACATCAACGAGGCCCGCGACCAGCTCGACCGGGCGTACGCGCAGGCGTCGGCCGGCCGGATCCCCGAGCTGCCGCCCGCCGAGGTGTACTGCCACTCGCTGACCGATCCCTCGATCCTCGGCCCGTCGCTGCGCGCGTCCGGGGCGCAGACGATGACGCTGTTCGGGCTGCACATGCCCGCCCGGCTCTTCCGCGCCGATCCGGACGCCTCCCGGCGGGAGGCGCTGGCGGCCACCCTCCGCTCGGTGAACTCCGTCCTGGCCGAACCGCTGGAGGACTGCCTGCTCCGCGGCCCCGACGGCGTCCCCTGCGTCGAGGCCAAGACCCCCGTGAACCTCGCCGCCGAGGCCGGGCTTCCCGGCGGGCACATCTTCCACCGGGACCTGTCCTGGCCGTTCGCCGAGGACGCCGCCGACGCCGGCCGGTGGGGAGTGGAGACGGCGCACGAGCGCGTGCTGCTGTGCGGCGCGGGCGCCCGCCGGGGCGGCGGCGTCAGCGGCATCCCCGGCCGCAACGCCGCCATGGCGATCTTGACCGCGGGCGCCTGAGAACGGCCCGGAGCCGGATGCCGGCGGCCGGGGCGCCGGGAACGTTCCTGCGCCGCCCGGACCCGGTACGAGCTCGCCCGACGTCTTTCCGCGCCGGCCCGCATCGACGGCGCGATCGCGGGTAGGACGGCGCACTACCGCTCACCGAGGGGATATCTCGCATGGACCAGCACAGTTTCGTCGCTCTCCTCAACGAGGACCTGGAGAGCGAGTTCCGCTCGATCGTGCAGTACACACAGCACACCGCCACGGTGAAGGGGGCCGAGTACCAGAGCATCATCGAGGAGCTCAGGGCCCACCTGAGCCAGGAGCTGGAGCACGCCCTGACGCTCGCCACGCAGATCGCCTTCCTCGGCGGGGTGCCGTCGGTGACGATCCCGAAGATCCCGAACGTGCCGGACGGGGCCGAGGCCCTCCAGCTCGACCTGGATCTGGAGGTCACACAGCTCGAGCGCTACCGCCAGCGGGTCGGCCAGGCCATGGACCTCGGGCTGCACGACGTGGCCGAGGCGCTGCGCCCGCTCCTGCAGCAGACGCAGGACCACGTGATGGACCTGCAGGGGGCTCTCGGCCGATGACCTCCCCGGGGACGGCGCGGCGGGGACACACCTGCCTTGCCGTGCCGTCCCGCGGCCCTTCTCACGCCGATGGGCGGGGAGAGGCGGAGTAGGATCTGGGCCGTGCGGGGTGCGGAGAGAACACGAGGCAGCCGGGCCGACCAGGCCGACCAGCGCAGGGCCGAGCTGCTGGAGGCCGCACGCCGGGTGGTGCTCGAACGGGGCATCTCCAGCACCCGCGTCGCCGACATCGCCAAGGCGACCAACGTCAGCGGCGGTCTCATCCACTATCACTTCGCCACCAAGGACGACCTGATCACCGCGATGCTCCGCGCCACCATCGACGGCGAGGTGGCCCGGCTGCGCGAGCTGGTGGAGAGCGCGGGCACGGCCGTCGACCGGCTCGACCAGGTGCTGTCGTTCTACATCCCGCGCTCGCGCACCGACCAGAGCTGGCTGCTGTGGATCGACGCCTTCGCCACCGGCCTGCGCGAGACGGTCGTGCGCGACAATCTGCTCGAACTGGAGACCGCGTGGATCGGCGCGGTCGAGCGGGTGATCCAGGCGGGCGTCGACTCCGGCGAGTTCGCCTGCGAGGACCCGCGCGGCGCGGCCGAGCGCCTCGACGGCATGCTCGACGGGCTGATCATCCGCTACACGCTCCACCCGTCGGTGCTCTCGCGGACGCGGCTGCTCGAGCACGCCCGCATCGCCGCCGCCCGCGAGGTCGGCCTGCCCCGCTCGGCCTTCCCCGCCCCCTGATGGAGGCGTTCTCGGCCGCGGGGACCGGGCTTGAACGGTTCCCTGAGGAGATCCACGCCCTGCCGGGGTTGCGCCGCGCCGACCTGGCCTGGAACCGCATCACCGCGGTCCCGCCGGAGATCGGCCGCCTGCGCGAGCTGGCGATCCTGCGACTGGACGGCAACCGGCTCACCGGCCTGCCGGAGGAGATCGGGCGGCTCGGCGCCCTGCGCGAGCTCCACCTGGACGGCAACGCGCTGGACGCCTTCCCCGCGGCGCTGCTCGGCCTGACCGGGCTGTCCACGCTGTCGCTGTACGGCAACCGCATCGCCGCCCTGCCCGCGGGCCTGGACCGGATGGCCGGACTGCGGCACCTGTCGGCCGGCGGCAACCGGCTGACCGAGACGCCCGAGGGGCTGTGGCGGCTGACCGGCCTGCGCTCGCTCAACCTGGCCGAGAACGCGCTCACCCACCTCCCCGACGCCATCGGCCGCCTGCGCGGCCTGCGCATGCTCGACCTCGGGCACAACGCCATCGAGCACATCCCCGCCGCGATCGGCGACCTGGACGGCCTGACCGACTACCTCTACCTCAGCGACAACGGGTTCACCTCGGTGCCGGCGTCCCTCGGGCGGCTGCGGCGGCTGGCGTACCTCAACCTGACCGACAACCGGCTGACCGAGTTGCCCGCGAGCCTCGCAGACCTGGCCGCGCTGGTGGAGCTCAGGCTGTACGGCAACCGCCTCACCGCCCTGCCCGCGTCGTTCGGCCGGCTGTCCTCGCTGCGCGAGCTGCATCTGCGCGGCAACCGGCTGGCCGCGCTGCCCGAGCAGATCGGCCGCCTGGACGGGCTGCGCGTCCTGGACGTGCGGGACAACGTGCTGACCCGCCTGCCGGAGTCGGTGGGCGGGCTGACCGGCCTCACCCATCTGGACCTGCGCAACAACCGGCTCCGCGAGCTTCCGGGCGCGCTCGCCGCCCTGCCGCGCCTGGAGAAGCTCGACCTCCGCTGGAACAAACTGGACGACCCCGGCTCAGAGACGCTTCACGTGCTGCGCGGCCGAGGGTGCGCCGTGCTGCTGTGAGGACGGCTCAGGCGGGCAGCGCGGCGAGGAGGTAGGCCAGGCGGGCCGCGGCGCCGTCGATGTCGTCGGTGGTGCCGAGCCGGTATCCCCAGGAGGTGAGGAAGACGCCCTGCGGGCTGCAGGTGACGACCTCGGCCAGCGTGTCGCTGAAGCGGTTGCGCACCCGGACGCGGGGCGGGGTGTCGCCGATGACCTGCACCGACAGGTCGATGTGCAGCCGGGTCGCGGAGGCGAACCGTTCAAGGCAGGACATGGTGTCCAGCATGCGCCCCACCTCCGCGTCAGCCCTGGGAAGGTCAGGATTGCATGATCTTGCCGACCGGGGCAAGCAATTGTGGAGGTCAGGACGCCGATTGTTTCGCGAAGTCGACAAGAACGCGGACGATCACCTCCCTGGCCTCCTCGCGGAACACCGCCACCTCGCAGAGCTCCTCGAAGGCGCCGGCGTAGAAGGCCACGCTGTCGGGATCGCGCAGCAGCAGGTCCTTGGTGCGCGTCGGTACGCCGACCATCGACTCGTTGTAGATCCAGAACCCGTTGAGCAGGGCGGAGGGAAGCTGAGCCTCGAAGGGGATCACGCCGAACTCGACATTGGGCAGGGTGGTGACGGCGAGCAGCCGGTCGAGCTGGCCGCGCATCACCTCGTCGGGCGCGAGCCGGTAGCGCAGCGCGGCCTCGGGGAGCAGGAAGCGGAACCGCCGGGCCGGATCGTAGAGGATCTCCTGGCGGCGCATGCGCACCCGGATGGCGGCGTCGATGTCGTCCGCGCCGGAGTAGACCCGGTGGACCTTGGTGAAGATGTTGCGCGCGTACTCCGCGGTCTGCAACAGGCCGATCACCACGCCCGGCTCGAACACCCGGAACAGCGTGACGCGCGCCTCGAGGTCGCGGACGTCCTCCTGCAGCCCGGCCAGCCCGCTCTTGTGCCGCTGGCGCCAGGAGTCCTGCCGGTCCAGCAGCGCGACCGCCCGGCCGACCAGGTCGGACAGCACGTCCGGCGCGGCCTCGACGGCCTGGCACCACAGCATGACGTCGTCCTCGGTGGCGCTCTGCCGGGCGTTCTCGATGCGGGAGACCTTGGAGGCCTGCCAGTGGAGCCGGGCCGCGAGGTCCTTGCCGGACAGCTGGGCGGCCTCGCGCAACTGGCGCAGCCGGGTGCCGAGGTCCATCCGCGCCTGCTGAAAGCCGCTCACGCTCACCTCCCGTCGGCGACAGAACTCGCACGAGGGTAGACCGGCCGCCGCGGCCATGCCATAGGGATCTCCCTACTCGTGATCAGCGACGCCCGCCGACGGGCCGGGGACGCCGAGCACCCGGCGCGCGATCTCGACGAGCAGCTCACGGGGCACCTCGACGGCCGACTCGCCGTCCAGCACGTGCCGCAGGTCGCCGCGGGCCTCGGGGTCGGTGAGCGTCACGCCCTGTACGACGAAGGTGCCGCGGTCGGTCTCGTAGAGCGAAGGGCAGGCTCCCGCCTCCGAGGTGGAGCCGAGAAAACGCAGACGCATGACCGACCGTCCTTCCCCCCGCGAGGCCCCCATTTGGCCGCAATTGCGCGCAATTGTAGAGGAAAGAGGACGTCGCTGTCCCCTATGTCCAGTAGATAACCCGCGCTCCCCGGCTGCCGGTCATGTGCCTGGCTGGTCAGTCACCGGTGACGCCGTCCAGCATCTCCCGCAGGATGTCGATATGACCGTTATGCCGGGCGGTCTCCTCGACGAGGTGGTGCAGGATCCAGCGCAGCGTGACCCGCGTCCCGTCCCGGAGCGGCTCCTTGGCCACCGTGTCCAGGCTGAGCGGGGCCAGCAGCTCGCGGTAGCGCGCGCACTGCTCCTCGTACTCCGCGAGGAGCCGGCTCAGCGGGATCTCCAGGGCGATCCGCATCTCGCGGTCGGGATCCTCCTCCGTCCACGGCGCGTGCTCCTCCTCGCCCAGGAGCCGCACCTGGATCCAGGAGTACTCGACCCAGCGCAGATGGCTCACCAGCCCGCTGATCGTCGTCAGCGGCGAGGTCGGCAGCAGGGCCTTGCGCGCGTTCTCCTCCGACAACCCCTCGCACTTGGCGTGCACGGTGGCTCTCACGTAGTCGAGAAGGGTCTCCAGCGTGGCCCGCTCGTCCCAGGCGGACGGAATATCGGTGCGTGTCTTCATGGACGGCAGCATTTCGGACGTGGTGCTCGCTGTCGAACGATTAATTCTTCTGACCTGCGCCTTCGCCGGCCCGGCGGCGTGGGTACGGCTTGGAGATGGGATGCCGCGGGATCCCCCGGGATCCCGTCGGGCCGGTCGGGCCTGGTCAGGTCGGCTCTGGTCGGGTCCGGTCGGGTCATGTTCGGTCCGGACGGGGTCGGGTCGGCTCGGGTCTGGTTGGGGCGGGTCCGGTCGGGTGCGTCGACTCGGGTCAGGTCTGCGAAGGGGCGGCGGGTTCGTCCCGGGGGATCCAGGACGCCGGCCGCTTCTCCATGAACGCCCGGATGCCCTCCTGGCCCTCCGGCGAGGTGAAGCGCTGCGCGGACAGCTCGGCCATCCGGCGCATCCCCTCCTCCACCGGCAGGGACGGCACGGTGCGCACGAGCTGCTTGGTGATCGCCAGGGCCTCGGGGCCGCCGCGCAGCAGCATGCCGGCGTAGTGCTCCACCGTCGCGTCGAGGTCCCCGGCCGGCACCGCGCGGGTGAGCAGGCCGATCTCGGCGGCGCGGGCGGCGCCGAACACCTCGCCGGTCAGGAAGTACTCGGCGGCGGCGCGCGGCTCCACCCGGCGCAGCACGGTGACCGAGATCATGGCGGGGACCACGCCGAGCCGCACCTCGCTGAAGGCGAACGTCGCGGAGTCGGGGGCGATCGCGAAGTCGCAGGCCGCCACCAGCCCGAGCCCGCCCGCGCGGGCGGTGCCGTTCAGCCGGCAGATCACCGGCTTGGGGCTGTCCCAGATCAGGCTCATGACGCCCGGGAAGGTCGCGGTCACCGGCGCGTCGTGCGGCCGGGCGTCCGGGGCGGGCGCCTGCTCCTTCAGGTCGGCGCCCGAGCAGAACACCGGCCCGGCGCCGGTGAGCACGATGACGCGCACGCCCTCGTCCGCGAGGGCCCGGTCCAGGGCCCGCTCCAGCTCGCCGAGCAGGCGGACCGAGAGCGCGTTGCGGTTGGCGGGGGAGTCGAGCGTGACCGTCGCGACGCCGCCGCGGGCCTGGTAGCCGACCAGCGCGGTCATCGGCCCTCCTCGATGACGGCGAGCACGGCCCCGGCCTCGACCTGGCGCCCGGGCGCCACGTTCAGCGCGGAGACGACGCCCGCCGCCGGGGCGGAAATGCGGTGCTCCATCTTCATCGCCTCCAGGATCAGGATCGGCTGCCCCTCGTCGACCTTCTCGCCGGGAGCGACCTCGACGCGCAGAACGGTACCCGGCATGGGCGCGAGCAGAGAGCCGGGGGCGACGCGCGTCACCGGTTCCGGCAGCCTCGGCAGCGCGACCAGCCGCACCGAGCCGAGCGGCGCGTCCACGTGCACGACGTCGTCGTAGCGCGCGACGGCGAACCGGCTCACCACCCCGCCGACGGCCAGGACGACCTGCTCGGGGGCGGCCGAGACCAGCTCCACCTCCGGCAGGCCCTCGGCCGCCAGTCCGTCCCGGGTGAGCCGGTAGGCGACCTCGACCCGGCCCTCCGGCCCGTCGAACGCCGCCCGCTGCGGCTGGGAGGGCACGTTGCGCCAGCCGCTCGGCAGCCCGCCCAGCGCCGGCGCCGCGGCCCGGTTGGTGGCGGCGGCCGCCAGCGCCGCGGCGAGCGCGAGAACAGGCAGGGCGGCGCCGTCCGGGTCGCCGGCGCGGGAAGGCGCGGAGAGCAGGTCGTGCCGGTCGAGGAACCCGGTGTCGGTGTCGCCCGCGAGGAACGCCTCGTGCCGCAGAACGCGCACCAGCAGGTCGCGGTTGGTGGTCAGGCCGTGCAGGCGGGCCCCGGCCAGCGCGGTCGCCAGCCGCCGCGCCACGGCCGCCCGGTCGGGGCCGCAGGCGATCACCTTGGCCAGCATCGGGTCGTACCGGACGCCGACCACCGACCCGCTCTCCACCCCCGAGTCCAGCCGCAGGCCGCACGGCCCGGCCACCCGGCCCTCAGCAGGCTCGCGGCCGTCCACCGGCGGGGCGAGATCTGGTTCGCCGCCGCCCACCGGCCGGGAGTCGGCAGGGTCGCGGTCGTCCACCGGCCGCGTGGCAGCGGGCCCGCGGTCGTCCACGGGCCGGGCGACGGGCGCGGTTCGCGCCTCGCGCGCCGCGGCCGGCACCGTGAAGCGGGCGTCCACGCCGGGGATGTCGAACAGGTGGAGGGTGCCGCTCTGCGGGCGCCAGTCGTGGGAGGGGTCCTCGGCGTACAGGCGGACCTCGATGGCGTGGCCGCTCGGCTCGGGCGGCGCGGCCGGCAGGCGCGCGCCCTCGGCGATCTGCAGTTGCAGGCGGACCAGGTCCACGCCGTACACGCACTCGGTCACCGGGTGCTCGACCTGCAGGCGGGTGTTCATCTCCAGAAACGCGACCGTGCCGCCCGCGACGAGGAACTCCACCGTGCCGGCGCCGACGTACCCGATGGCCTCGGCGGCCCGGACGGCGGCGTCCAGCAGCACCGCGCGCACGCCGGGGGAGACCCCGGGCGACGGCGTCTCCTCCACGACCTTCTGGTGCCTGCGCTGGATGGAGCACTCGCGCTCGCCGAGCGTCCACACGGTGCCGTGCGCGTCGGCGAGGACCTGCACCTCGACGTGCCGGGCGTTCTCCAGCAGCGGCTCGGCGAACACGGCGCCGTCACCGAACGCGGCCAGCGCCTCGCGCCCGGCCGCCGCGACCGCTGCCGGAAGCTCCGCCGGGTCGCGCACGACGCGCATCCCGCGCCCGCCGCCGCCCGCCGAGGCCTTCACCAGCACCGGGAACGAAAGGCCGCCGCCGTCCGCCCCCTCCAGGCCGGAACCCGCCGGTTCCATGCCCGTGGGTACGGAACCGGTCGGCTGCTCATCCGCGAACGCGGGATCGGCCGGCTGCTCACCCGCGACCGCGGGACCCGCCGGCCGTTCGCCCGCCGGCGCCGGATGGGCGAAGGTCAGCGACGGCAGGACCGGGACGCCGGCCTCGGCCATCAGCCGCTTGGCGCCGATCTTGGAGCCCATCGCGGCGATGGCGTCCGGCCCGGGCCCGACCCAGGTCAGCCCGGCCGAGAGCACGGCGCGCGCGAACGCGGCGTTCTCCGACAGGAACCCGTACCCGGGGTGGACGGCGTCCGCGCCCGCCCGCAGGGCCGCCTCGACGAGCGCCGCGGCGTCGAGGTAGGTCTCGGCCGGCCGCTCGCCGCGCAGCCGGACCGCGAGGTCGGCCTCGGCGACGTACGGCGAGGCGGCGTCGTCGCCGGCGAACACGGCCACCGTCTCGATGCCCAGCTCGCGGCAGGTGCGGAAGATCCTGCGGGCGATCTCGGCGCGGTTGGCCACCAGCAGTCGTCTGATCATGTGCTCACATCCGGAAGACGCCGAAACCGGCGGGCGCGGGATCGGGCGCGCCGGCGATGGCCGACAGGCACAGCCCGAGGACGGTGCGGGTGTCGCGCGGGTCGATCACCCCGTCGTCGTAGAGCCGGCCGGACAGGAAGAACGGCAGCGACTCCGCCTCGATCTGGGCCTCGACCATCTGCCGCATCGCCGCGTCGGCCTCCTTGTCGTACACCTGGCCGCGCGCCTCGGCCGCGGCCCGCCCGACGATCGACAGCACTCCGGCGAGCTGCGCCGGGCCCATGACCGCCGACTTGGCGCTCGGCCAGGAGAACAGGAAACGCGGGTCGTAGGCCCGTCCGCACATGCCGTAGTTGCCGGCGCCGTAGGAGGCGCCCATGACGACGGTGAGGTGCGGCACGGTGGAGTTGGACACCGCGTTGATCATCATGGCGCCGTGCTTGATGATGCCGCCCTGCTCGTACTCCTCGCCGACCATGTAGCCGGTGGTGTTCTGCAGGAACAGCAGCGGCGTGCGCGCCTGGTTCGCGAGCTGGATGAACTGCGCGGCCTTCTGGGCCTCCTCGCTGAACAGCACGCCGCGCGCGTTGGCCAGGATGCCGATGGGGTGCCCGTGCAGGGTGGCCCACCCGGTCACCAGGCTCGCGCCGTACAGCGGCTTGAACTCGTCGAACTCACTGGCGTCGACGATCCGGCCGATCACCTCGCGCGGGTCGAAGGGGATCTTGAGGTCCTCGGGGACGACGCCGAGCAGCTCGTCCTCGTCGTGCAGCGGGGGTCGCACGCCGTGCGGTGCGGGGCGGACGGGCCGGCGCCGGTTGAGCCGGGCGACGATGCGGCGGCCGATGCGCAGCGCGTCGTGCTCGTCGGCCGCCAGGTGGTCGGCGAGGCCCGAGACGCGGGCGTGCATCTCGGCGCCGCCCAGCGACTCGTCGTCGGACTCCTCGCCGGTCGCCATCCTCACCAGGGGCGGGCCGCCGAGGAAGACCTTGGCGCGTTCCTTGACCATGACCACGTGGTCGCTCATGCCCGGGACGTACGCGCCACCGGCGGTCGAGTTGCCGAAGACCAGCGCGATCGTCGGGACGCCGGCCGCCGACAGGCGGGTGAGGTCGCGGAAGATCCGGCCGCCCGGGATGAAGATCTCCTTCTGGGTCGGCAGGTCGGCCCCGCCGGACTCGACCAGGTTGACCAGCGGCAGGCGGTTCTCCAGCGCGATGTCCATCGCGCGCAGGGTCTTGCGCAGGGTCCAGGGGTTGGACGTGCCGCCCCGCACCGTCGGATCGCTGGCGATGATCACGCACTCGACGCCCTCGACCACCCCTATGCCGGTGACCACGCTCGCGCCGACCGGGAAGTCGGTGCCCCAGGCCGCCAGCGGCGACAGCTCCAGGAACGGGGAGTCGGGGTCCACCAGCAGCTCGACGCGCTCACGGGCGAGCAGCTTGCCGCGGCGGTGGTGGCGCTCGACGTACTTCGGGCCGCCGCCCGCGACGGCCTTGTCCTGCTCGGCCGACAGCTCGCCGAGCCGGGCGAGCATGGCCGCGCGCCTGGCCAGGTAGTCGGCGCTCGCGGAGTCGAGCCGGCCGCCGGTCACGCCCATCCGCCACCTCCTCCGCGTCGTCGCCGCCCCGGCGGGCGTCCCGGGCGGTGGCGCCCGGCGCCCGTACTCGGTGCCTGGGCTCAGAACGTAGTACACCGCCCCGACACCCGGGCCCGCCGGGGGGATCTTCGGCCCGCGCCGCCGGCCGGACCGCCGATGAGGCGCCGGGATGGCCGTGGAGGAGGCCGCGGGATGGGCGTACCGGGCCGCCGGGAAGGACCCGGGCGGGGACGCGGCGCGGCCTCAGCCGCAGTGGGACCAGCCGCTCTTCCAGGAGGCGGTGCCGTAGGAGCCGCCCCAGATGACGCAGACCTGCTTGGCGGCGACCCGGACCGGGCCCGCGTAGGCGGTGTAGGAGCCGCTGTCGGAGCCCGTCGCGCCGCCCTTGACCTGGAGCAGCACGCCCATCTTCACCTTCTGCGGCGTGACGTACTTCCCCATCGTGACCACGCAGTTCTTGCCCGCGGCGCCGCTGTAGAGCAGGTAGACGGTGGCCGATCCGAGCGAGTGGGAGTCCACGGCCTTGTAGCCGGAGCCGCACACCCCGGCCGCCGTGTACGGGTTCGGCTTGGGGGAGGGTTTCGGGGTCGCGGACGGCTTGGGGCTGGCGCTGGGGGAGGGCTTCCTGGTCGGCGACGGGGACGGCTTGGGGGTGGGCGTCGCCTTCGGAGTCGGCGTGCGCGACGGCGCCGCGGAGGGGCCGCGCGAGGGCGTGGCGGAGTGCCGGGGGCCGGTGGACGGCGGCGCGGGCAGGCCGGTGGCGCCCGCCCTGGCCGTGGGGGTGGCCCGCCGGGTGCGGGACGGCGAGGCGGGCGGCGGCTCGGAGGGCGACTCCACCCCGCCCACGGTCGCGTCCACGGTGGGCCCGGCGCCGGGCGGCGCCGTGCTCGCCGGCGCGGCCTGGTTGCCGAAGGAGCCCGACTGCGCGAGCACGACGGTGCCCGCGGTCACGACCGCCGCGGCCAGCCCGGAGGCGATCGCGAGGGCGGCCGTGCGCCCGGCGCGCGGCTTGCCGCCGTGCCGGGTGGCGCCGGGACGCCGCGGATCACCCGCCGCCCGGCCCGGCCCGCCGGCCGCCGGCCCCGAGGGACCGCCTCCCTGACCATGGACGGGCGCCGCCCCGGCGGGACCCTGAGCGTGGCCGGGCGCCTGCCCGGCGGGTCCCTGAGCGTGGCCGGGTCCCCGAGCGTGGCCGGGTCCCGGGACGGGCCCCTGGCCGGCGGCGAAGGCGCCGCTCGCGGCGGGGGAGGGGCGGCCCAGGAGGTGGGCGACCAGGTCGTCGGCCTGCGGGCGGCGGGCCGGGTCCTTGGCCAGGCAGGCGGCCACCAGCGGGCGCAGCGGACCGTCCAGGGCGGTGAGGTCCGGCTCCTCGTTGAGGATGCGGTTGATCACGGCCGGGATGGAGTCCGCGCCGAAGGCCGGGCGCCCGGTGGCGGCGAAGACGATGGTCACGGCCCAGGCGAACACGTCGACCGCCGGGGTGACCGCCGCGCCGGCGAGCTGCTCGGGCGCGAGGTAGGACGGCGTGCCGAGGGTGTCGCCGGTGGCGGTGGCCCCCGGGGCGTCCAGGGCGCGGGCGATGCCGAAGTCGATGACGACCGGCCCCTCCGGGCCCATCAGCACGTTGGCGGGCTTGAAGTCGCGGTGCAGGATGCCGGCGCGGTGGATGGCGGCGAGCGCGGTGGCCGTGGAGACCGCCAGGCGGTCCAGCGCGGCGCCCCGCCGCGGGCCCTCCCGGTCGACGAGCTGGCGCAGGGACGGGCCGGGGACGTACTCGCTGACGATGTAGGGCTGGTTGCCGGCCAGGTCGGCGTGCAGCACCGAGGCGGTGCAGAACCGCGCCACCCGCTGCGCGACCGACACCTCGCGCAGGAACCGCGAGCGCGCCTCGGCGTCCCCCGACAGCCGGGCGTGCAGCAGTTTGATGGCCACGGGCTCGCCCGCGCCGGCGCGGCCGAGGTAGACCACCCCCTGGCCGCCCTCTCCGAGCCGGCCGACGATCTCGTAGGCGCCCAGCCGGCGCGGGTCCTCGTCCGTGAGCCCCTGTGCCACCCCAGACCCCCGATAAAGCGATATGTCAGCACTTCGCGTGATGAACGGTACCAGTGGGGCCCCAGGTAAAGGGCGCTGTCAGATCGCTTTGCCGGGGTTGAGGATGCCGAGGGGGTCGAACACGCGCTTGATCCCCTGCTGCACCTCGGTCACGAGCGGACCGCTCTCCAGGCCGAGCCAGCGGCGCTTGAGCAGGCCGACGCCGTGCTCGCCGGTCAGCGTGCCGCCGAGCTCCAGCGCCGCGCGGAACACCTCGTCGGCCGCGGCCCAGACGTTGGGCGGCGGCTCGGGCAGGCCGCGGTCGAAGATGAACACCGGGTGCAGGTTGCCGTCCCCGGCGTGCGCGACCGTGCAGATGCGCGCGTCGTGCCGGACGGCGGCCTGCTCGATGAGGGTGATCATGTCGGGCAGCGCCGAGCGGGGGACGCAGACGTCCTCCACCAGGCAGGCGCCCAGCCGCTCCTTGGCGGTGTAGGCGAGCCGGCGCAGCCCGATCAGCTCCTCGGTCTCCTCCGGCGTCGAGGACACCGCGACGAAGCTCGCGCCGTTGGCCTCGCACAGCCGCTCCATCTCGGCGGCGTCGCCGGGCAGGTGCCCGTCGGCCTGGGCGATCAGCATGGCCCGCACGCCCGGGTCCAGGCCGATGTTCTTCCAGGCGTCGATGGCCTCCAGGGTGCCCCGGTCCATCAGCTCGAGCAGCAGCGGCTGGCAGCCGGCGGCGACGATCGCGGCGACGGCGTCCCCGGCGGCGCGCGGCGAGGGGAACTCGGCGGCGATCGTGACCGGCGGGACCGACGGCGCCCGCCGCAGCCGCAGGGTGGCGGCGGTGATGACACCCAGCGTGCCCTCCGAGCCGACCAACAGCCCGGTGAGGTCGTAGCCGGTGACGCCCTTGATCGTGCGCCCGCCGGTGGCGAGGATCCTGCCGTCGGCCAGCACGACCTCAAGGCCGAGCGTGGAGTCGCGGGTGACGCCGTACCGCACGCACCGCAGCCCGCCCGCGTTGGTGGCCAGGTTGCCGCCGATCGTCGAGATCTCGTAGGAGGAGGGGTCGGGGGCGTACATCAGGCCGTGCGCCCGGGCGGCCCGGTCGAGGTCGGCGGTGATCACGCCGGGCTCGACGACGGCGACCTCGTCGGCGGGGGACAGCTCGCGGATGGCGGTCATGCGGGCCAGCGACAGCATCACGCAGCCCTCGACGGCCGTCGCCCCGCCCGCGAGCCCCGTGCCCGCCCCGCGGGGCACCACCGGGACGCGGTGCTCGCTCGCCCAGCGCATGGTGGCCACCACGTCGTCGCGCGTCTGCGCCGCCACCGCGCACAGCGGCTTGCCCGGCTCGAGGAAGGTCTGGTCGCGGGCGTAGGAGCCGGCCACGTCCGGATCGGTCAGAACCCGGCCGGAGGGCAGCGCGTCGATGAGGGAGTCAACGGGATTCACGTCTGTGACTGTACGTTCTCCCGCCGCGCGTGCCGAGCCGGACCGAAATCCCTGGCCCCGGCTTCGGAGGGCCGGTGCGAAAGCGGCGAAGTGATGTGCACCTGGGGTGGGCCGAGGGGCCGGATGCCCGGAAACCGCGACAGGACCGGGGCGGAACCCCCGGAAACCGCAATCGGATCGGACTCGCCAGGATGACGATTTCGCAACATCCGCTGTCGGCTTTACTACGCCTTTACCTTTTCGTCTAACGTCCGCTTTGCCGAATCTGGGGCGTTCGTTGGCTAAACGCCGCAGATCTCCACCGTTGGCGTGTCCATTCACGGCACGCCTTGACGTCGCCCGGACACCCCGGGCGGAGGAGGAAACCTCGTTGTCACGCAGAGTCAGGCGTCTCGTCGCCGCGCTGCCGGTTCTCGGGCTGGCGGCGGCGGGCCTCGCGGTCACGGGTGCCGCGGCGCCCGGTGACACCTCGGTCGCCAAATATAAGCCCAGCGCGAGCGACTACTACATCAACTACGCGCCCCCGAGGGTTCAGAGCGAGAGCGCCTCGAAGGCGGAGGAGAAGGTGGACACCGGAGCGGCCAAGCGGCGCCGCGACGTGCCCACCGCCGAGGAGATCGACCACAAGTTCTCCCTGGGCAACCCGGTCGCCGCCCGTGAGCTCACCAAGCGCGAGCACACGGCCGTCCGCACGGGCAAGAACCCCTTCGAGTTCCTGTACAAGAAGGCCAAGGTCACCCAGCAGGCCAAACTGCTCACCCTTCTGGTCGAGTTCAACGAGAACGCCAACGACGACTTCTCGGGTTTCAGCCACCCCAAGAGCACCGACGAGCCGGACGTCTGCGTCACCGAGCCGGCCGGCACCAAGGTGAACGGGCCGCTGCACAACACCATCCCGAACCCCGCCACCGCAGCCGGCGGCGGCAAGGACAACAACTCGATGTGGGTGAAGGACTTCAACAACGCCCATTACAACAACATGCTCTACTCCAGCAAGGGCATCACCCAGCGGGTCCGCACGGACCTGAAGGACCCTCGCGACGGCAAGCCGGGCATCGACATCTCCGGCTACACCATGAAGAACATGTACGAGGAGATGTCCAAGGGCGCCTACACCGTCACCGGTGAGGCCCTGGGCTGGATCAAGGTCCCGCACTCCGAGGCCTGGTACGGCGCGGGCGCCTGCGGCGCCGCCATCCAGGACAGCTCCGGCCACCCGGACAACCCGCGCGGCACCGCCCAGATGGGCGTCGACGCGGTGAACATCCTGGCGCAGCAGAACCCGAGCTTCCCGTGGGCCGACTACGACAAGGAAGACACCTCCGACGCCGACGGCGACGGCAACTACAACGAGCCGGACGGCGTCATCGACCACCTCGTGCTCGTGCACGCCGGTGAGGACAAGTCCGGCGGCGGCGGCGCGCAGGGCACCTTCGCGATCTGGGCGCACTCCAGCGCGATCCCCGGCGGCTACACCATCCCCGGCACCAGCATCAAGATCTCGAACTACATCGTGCAGCCGGAGGACTCCGGCGTCGGCGTGTTCGCCCACGAGTACGGCCACGACCTGGGCCTGCCGGACCTGTACGACGCCACCGGCGCCGGCGACAGCGACGTGGAGTTCTGGGACCTGATGTCCACCGGCTCGCACTCCGGGCCGATCTTCCAGTCGATGCCCATCCACATGGGTTTGTGGGACAAGTGGGTCCTGGGCTGGGCCAACCCCAAGGTGCTCAACCCCGGTGACGGCACCAAGCTGCTCACCGTCGGCCAGTCCTCGCGCACGCCGAAGCTCACCGAGGACGGCGTCCGGCTCAACCTGCCCGACAAGGACGTGGTCCTCACCACCCCGCACAGCGGCAGCAAGGTGTGGTGGTCGGGCAACGACCAGGACTGGGCCGACGTGCGGATCACCCGCGACGTGACCGTCCCCGCGGGCACCGACACCAAGTTCCGCTTCTGGAACGACTACACCATCGAGCAGGACTGGGACTACGGCTTCGTCGAGGTCTCCACCGACGGCGGCGCCACCTGGTCCGAGCAGAAGATCTACGGCGAGGACGGCTCGCTCGTCTCCACCGGCGACGACTACGCCGACCCCAACAAGCGCATGAAGGACTACGGCAACAAGAAGTACGGCCTGACCGGCGACTCCGGCGGCTGGCAGCACTACTACGCCGACCTCGCGCCGTTCGCCGGCAAGAGCGTCAAGCTGCGCCTGCGCTACGCCACCGACGCCGCCGCCGAGGAGCGCGGCTGGTTCGTCGACGACCTGTCGATCACCAGCGGCGCCACCACCGTGTGGAGCGATGACGTCGAGCAGGGCGCCAACGGCTGGACCGCCACCGTCGGCACCTTCGTCGACACCACCGGCACCGGCTGGACCCAGCACTCGGGCTCGCTCAAGAGCGCCCAGTACTACCTGGCCGAGTGGCGCAACCTGGACGGCTTCGACAAGGGCCTCAGCTACACCTACGACACCACCTGGAACCGTGACGGCGCCTGGAAGGTCGAGAAGGTCCCCTACAACGCCCCGGGCATGCTGGTCTGGCTGCGTGACACCTCGCTCGGCTACAACAACGCGGCGTCCAACATCTGGTCGCTGCCGTCGGCCGGCGCGAAGGGCCAGCTGCTGCTGGTCGACTCGCACTTCGACCCGCTGCGCCGCACCGGGAAGGCCGCCGAGGTCGACCCGAGCGTGACCAAGAACATCCCCTCCCGCCCGCAGGCCTCCAACGCGGCGTTCGGCTTCAACAAGACCTACTCCTTCAAGGAGTGCCTGGAGTCGGCGCCGTTCGTCGAGGCGTGCACCTCGTTCAAGCCCCAGGAGCCGGTGAAGGCCTTCACCGACGCCAAGGGCTGGTACCCCGGCCTGGAGTCCCGCGAGGACGGCCTGTACTACCGGTTCCGCGACGGATCGGTGGTCGTCCCCTCCAAGGGCGACCAGCCGTACTCCGTGCGGATCGTCAACGCCGACGGCACCCCCGCCAAGGACCTCTACGGCGAGACCGTCAACGGCTTCACCCTCGGCACCGGCAACCCCGGCGACGAGGGCAAGCAGCTCGGCGCGCAGGTCAAGCTGATCGCGCCGCTGCCGGGCAACCTGGGCGTGATCGCCCAGTTCACCGCGCCGAAGAAGTAGATCGGCACGGATGACCATATAGAGCGGCGGCCGGCCCGCGAGCCGGCCGCCGCCACCCGGGACGGGCGCGGCCTCGCCGCGCCCGTCCCGTTCGTTTTCCCCTCCCGCATAGCATGTCCCGGACGGAAACTACGGGACGGGTGATCGGTGAGCGAGCTGCGGACCAAGGCGGAACACACCAGGGCGATCCGCGATCTGCGCAGAGTGGTCCTTGTGGTGAACACCCGGTCCCGCCGGGGCCGTCACCGCTACTTCGAGGCGCTGCGGCTGATGCAGGCCGACGGTTTCCGGCCGCTGCGCACCTACGCCGTCATGGACCCCTCGCGGCTGCCGCAGATTTTGGACGAGGCCTTGGGCCTCCAGCCCGACCTGCTCGTGGTCGGCGGCGGCGACGGCACGCTCAGCTCGGCGGTCAAGCACGTCGCCCACCGGGACGTCGCCCTCGGGGTGCTCCCGCTCGGCACCACCAACAACTTCGCCCGCAGCCTCGGCCTGCCCCTCGACCTGGCCATGGCGGTCAGGGTGTTCAGCCGGGGCAAGGTCGCCGACATCGACCTCGGCATGGCGGGCGACCAGCCGTTCGCCAACCTGGCGAGCTTCGGGGTGTCGGTCGAGGTGGCGGGCACGGTCAGGCCGTGGCTCAAGCGGATGCTCGGCCGCGCCGCCTACCCGCTCACCGCGCTCACCGTCCTGCCCCGGCACGAGCCGTTCCGCGCCTACATCACCGTGGACGGCCGCCGCCACGAGCTGCTGACCCACCAGCTCAACATCGCCAACGGGCGCTACCACGGCGGCTGGCAGATCGCCCGCGACATCAGTATCGACAACCGCCGCCTGGTCGCCTACCAGCTCGGTTCGGGCAAGCGGCTGCGGCTGCTCGCCGAGACCCTCGTACGCGCCGCCGGCGGCCGCTGGCGCAGCCTCGCCGGGGGCCCGTTCGTCACCGGCACCGAGATGCTGCTGGAGACCGAGCCCCCCCTCGCCGCCGACGTGGACGGCGAGGTCCTGCTCCGCACCCCCCTCACCATCAAAGCCATCCCCAACGGCCTCCGCGTCATGGTCCCCCCGGGCTTCATCGACACCTGATCCCGCCCGGCCCAGGGGTCTCCGTAGGGCTCAGAGGGCGTCCAGGGCGGTGGGGCGGGGGGTGCGGGCGCGGCCGTCCAAGGATGACGCCATTCGGGCGACCGCGTCGGTGAGGAGGCCGGGCGGGGTGGCGAAGTTGAACCGGGCGAAGCCCCGTCCCGGGGTGCCGAACTTCAGGCCTGAGTACAGGGCCACCGAGCCGCGGCGCAGGAACCACTCGGCCGGGTCGTCGCCGAGCCCGAGCGCCCGCAGGTCCAGCCACGCCAGGTAGGTCGCCTGCGGCGGCTGGTACCCCACCCCGGGCAGCCGTTCGGCCAGCAGGTCGCCCAGCAGCGCGCGGTTGGCGGTGAGCCCGGCCATCAGCGCATCCAGCCACGGCTCGCCCGCGGTGAACGCGGCCTCGGAGGCCAGTACGCCGAACATCCCCGAGCTCTCGCTGACCTCGGCGGCGATGGCGGCGAGGTCGCGGCGGGCCTCCGGCCCTGGGACGGCGAGCGCTGCTTTCAGTCCGGCCAGGTTCCACGCTTTGGACGCCGACACCAGCGCGACCGACCGGGCCGCCGCGGGGTCGTCCAGCGACGGGAACGGCACGTGCCGCGCGCCCGCGTAGACCAGCGGGGCGTGGATCTCGTCGGAGATCACCCGCACCCCGTACCGGCCGGCGAGCGCGGCGACGGCGCGCAGCTCCTCCTCGGCGAGCACCAGCCCGGTGGGGTTGTGCGGGTTGCACAGCAGGAACGCGGCGGCGCCGGCGGCGAAGTCGCGCTCCAGCGCCGCGAGGTCCAGCCGGTAGCCGTCCGGGCCGAGGGCGAGCGGGCTCTGCACGACCTCGCGGCCGATGCGCGGCAGCCAGTAGAAGTACGGCGGGTAGGCCGGGGTGTTGACCACCACCCGGTCACCCGGGGCGGTCACCAGGTGCAGCACCTCGATGATCCCCGCCATCACATCCGGCACCAGGCGGATCGCGGCCGGGTCGGTGTGCCAGCCGAAACGGCGGGCGGCGAACGCGGCGAAGGCCTCCGGCAGGCCGCACGCCACCGCGTACCCGGTGTCGCCGCGGGCCACGGCCTCGCGCAGCGCGGCGGCGATCGGCTCGGCGAGCGGGGTGTCCATCTCCGCGACCCACATCGGCAGCACCTCCGGCGGGTACTCCCGCCACTTGGCGCTGTGACGCTCGCGCAGCTCGTCGAGGCCGAGCGCGGAGAGGGGCCCGCCGGGGCCGTGGCCGGTGCCGATCAAGGTGATCCTTTCGGGAGGGTGTACCAGGCTCATCCCCACGAGACCCGGTTTCATCCGTCATTGAGGTGATAGCACATGATCTGTCCCCTTGGCGGTCCGGGGGTGATCGCCCATCTCCTACCCGATCGGGTGATGTGCCCGCCTTCAGGACGCCCGACCATGGACTCGACGCGGCGCGGCCCGCGGACCGCGCTCAAGAGAGGGGGCATGCCATGAAGGAGCGCCGGCCCGATCTTCCGCGCGGCGAATGGCGGGAGTTCTTCGACGCGATGACCCGCGACTACGAGGGCGTGGAGGTCACCGTCGAAGTGGTCAGCAGGGACCTCGGCGACCAGGTCGAGGCCGAGGGGTCGCCGCTGGCCTACCTGGAGTACGACCCCAAGGACGACGAGTTCGCGGTGGGCCTCGGCGGGCCCGGCGGTGACACGGTGACCCGGCACGCCGTCCCCCACCCGCGCCAGATCATGGCGGACACCGTGCAGCAGGGCTCCGTGCGGGCCTTCGACGTCGTCGACGCGGAGGGCGCCCAGACGATCGTGACGCTGCGCCGCCCGCGGCTCACCTCGCAAGCGACCTGAGCTTCGCGCGGAGGCGCGGGCGTGCTGGAATGGCCGGGACCGGCCCCCTGCCAAGATCGGACGCCCGCATGGACTTCGAGCTGAACGAGGATCAGCGCATGTTCCGGCGCACCCTGCGCGAGTTCGTCGACCAGGAGATCATCCCCGTCGCCTCCGAATGGGAACGCGAGGGGCGCTACCCCGAGGAGATCGTCGAGGGGTTCCGGCGGCTCGGCCTGTTCGGCGTCACCGTCCCCGAGGAGTACGGCGGCCTCGACCTCGACCGGGTGTCCTTCGCCCTGGTCTTCGAGGAGATCGCCCGGGGCTGGATGGGCGTGGCCGGCGTCCTCGGCTCCCACACGCTGTCGGCCTGGATGATCGCCCGGTACGGCACCGACGAGCAGCGGGCCGCCTACCTGCCGGACCTGGCCACCGGCGTGCGCCGCACCGGCATCGCCCTCACCGAGCCCGGCGCCGGCACCGACCTGCAGGGCATCCAGACCCGCGCCGTCCGCGACGGCGACGGGTACGTCATTCACGGCACCAAGACTTGGATCACCAACGCCCGCCACGCCGACCCCCTCCCCGTCCTGGTGAAGACCTCCGTCGCCGAGCCGCCGCACAAGGGCATGTCGGTGCTGCTCGTCGATGCCGACCGCGGCTTCACCGTCAGCCGCGACCTGCCCAAACTCGGCTACAAGGGCACAGAGACCTGCGAGGTGGTCTTCGACGGCGTCAGAGTGCCCGCCTCGGCCCTGCTCGGCGGGGTCGAGGGACGCGGCATGCAACAGGTGCTGTCCGCGCTGGAACTCGGCAGGATCAACATCGCCGCCCGCGCGGTCGGGGTCGCCCAGTGCGCCTACGAGGCGGCCCTGAACTACTCCCGGGAGCGCCACGCCTTCGGGCAGCCCATCTCGGGCTTCCAGGCCGTCCAGCTCAAGCTCGCCGACCTGGCCACCGAGATCCAGGCGGCCCGGCTGCTCACCTACTGGGCGGCCGACCGCTCGCAGGCCGGCGCCGTCAACGCCGAGGCGGCGATGGCCAAGTACTTCGCCTCGGAGGTCGCGCTGCGGGCCACCATGGAGTCCATGCGCATCCACGGCGGCTACGGCTACTCTCAGGAGTTCGTGGTGGAACGCCTCTACCGCGACGCCCCGCTCATGGCCATCGGCGAAGGGACCAACGACGTGCAGCGCATGGTCATCGCCCGCGCGCTGCTGTCCGGCGCCGCGAAGGTCGGCTGGTGACGCCCCGCACCGCCCCGCAGACCACCGGGGCCGCCACGGGGAGCGCCGGGGCTGCCGCCACGGAAAGCGCCGGGGCAGTCACGGGGAGCGTCAGGGCCGCCGCCCCGCAGACCGCTGGGGCCGCCGCCGCGGGGAGCGCCGGGGACTGCCTGTTCTGTCGTATCGCCAAGGGGGAAGTGCCCGCTCACCTCGTCCTCGCCGACGAGGTCGCCGTCGCCTTCCTGGACGCCCGCCCGGTGTTCAAGGGCCACGTGCTCGTCATCCCCAGGGACCACGCCGAGACCCTCGGTGACCTGCCGGGGGAGGCCCTCGGACCGTACTTCGCCCGCGTCCAGGCGGTCTCCCTGGCCGTGGAGAAGGGCCTCGGCGCCGCGGGCAGCTTCGTCGCCATGAACAACCGCATCAGCCAGAGCGTCCCCCACCTGCACACCCACGTCGTCCCCCGCCACAAGAAGGACGGCCTGCGCGGCTTCTTCTGGCCCAGAGTCAAATACGAAGACGACACCGAAGCCGCGTCATACGCCACCCGCCTCCGCGAAGCCCTCGAAGAGCTCCCATAGCGCCCCCTCGGTGGGCCGTGTTTCCCCGGAAACGGGCCTCGCTCCGCTCGGGCTGTCTTTCCGGGCTCCGCCAGACCTCCCGCAGTTGCCTACGACGATCGTGTATCTGGTGAAATCGGATGACGTAAGTGCGACACAACAGCCCATGCAACTGTCGGCTGGAACGCTCAGAGTGGATGGTCGCTACCAACCTTCCGTCGTCCAGCCTGCGTCGTAGACTCGACAGCATGACGGCACCGCAGGAAGAGTACGAAGATCTTCACCGGCTGATCGACCAGCTCAGGCCCGATCAGGTGCGTGAAGAGCGTGTGCGACTCCTCCAGTTGGTCCACTCGCGCACCGAAGAGCCGGAACTCGACCCTGATGGTGTACCCATGCTCTTCGGCGCATTCCAAGCGGGCCGGAGCGATGCCTCCGAACAGGTGGAAGAAATTCTCGCCGAGGGCTACGGTCACGACGTGTGATCGTTGTCGACACCGGCCCTATCGTGGCCGCGACCTTCAAGGACGACAAGAACCACGAGCGCTGCGTCAAGGAGTTCATGCGACTCCGCAACGCCAAGTGGCCGCTGCTCGTCCCCAGCTTCGTCGCCGGTGAGAGCTGCTACATGCTCGGCAAGCTCGGCGGGTCCAAGGCAGAGGCAGCGTTCCTCCGGCTGCTCGAGTCCGGTTGGTTTCGGATCGTCGATCTCTCCGAGTCCGACCTCTCAAGGATCGCGGTCCTCGTCGAGCGGTATCGCGACCTCCCCCTGGGCGCCGCCGACGCCTCAGTAGTCGCCGTGGCGGAGCGGATGCGGATCACCGAAGTGGCCACCATCGACGTCCGCCACTTCTCGGTGGTTCGTCCCGTCCATACCCCTGCGTTCACCCTGCTTCCTGGTTAGACCCATGCAGCGGTACGGCGCCACGATCGAGCGCTCGGGCTCGCGCGGCCCTGCCGCTTCGCCGCATCGCCAAGGGGGACTGCCCGCCCATCTCGTCCTTCCGCGGGCACCGTCTCCGCGGAAATGGGCCTCGCTCCGCTCGGGCTGTATTTTCCGGGCTCCGCCCGGCCTCCACCACGCCCGCATGGGTCGTGCCTCGGACTGTATGGTCTTGGTCTCCGTTACAGGCTCGGTTCTTTCTCTTCGCCAGGAAGGGTAAGTAGTGACAACGGCGACCATGATGCGAGTGATGGAAGACTCGGCACTCGCCGAATACAGCGAGTTCACGATCGTCGATGCCTGTGGCGGCGACGACCCCGATGCGAAGCCGTTCGCGGAATCATGGGACGAGCGGGACATCACTGGAGATTGGCTGGCTGCCGCCGATAACATGCTCATGATCAACGGCAGCTACACTGGTGCGTACCACATACGGATCCGTTTCGAACTGTGGAACTCTGATCCGGGCTGCCAGCCCGACCGGCACCCTGACGTCGACCAGCTCACTACCTCCTTCTACAGCACCAGCGGGTCGGTCATGGTCGAGGAGATGTTCTGGGGCGGAGATCATGAGCCGTTCGCACTCGGCCTGCCGAGACTGAAATGGCACGTCAGAGGGTATCGAAAGCCGCTCGTCCCACTCGGCCATTTTCATCACGACATCGACGGAGATGCGGAAAGCTATATCTTCCAGTTCTGGCCGTTCGGTTGACGCTATTCGCCGAAGTTGTGAGGACTCTCCTAGAGCTTGTGCGCCCTCGAGGGACGAAGCGCGTGAGTTGTGAGGTGATCACCGCTGGAGTCTCGACCGCAGAGTAGGAGTTGCCAGGTATGGCAAGGGTGAGCATGGCCCTGGCGTGCATCGCGCTGATCGTGGCATCAGGTCGCGCGGACAGGGCTCCGGGGAGCCCTGAACTCCGAGGGCCAGGCGGAGGGATCATCACCGGTGAGGGCATGGCCGTCAGCAAGCCAGGTGCGCCCTACTTGTTGGGAGGGCTACGTCTGTGCCTGAACAAGCCTGGAGCGGTCACCGTGAGAGCCGTGCGTTTGGAGCACCCTCGCGGCGGCATACACCTTGACGCTTATGCCCTCCTCCCTCACGATGGATCTTCAAATGACGACACCATCGGACATGGCGAATCAATCACCATTCAGCGCAAGGGCCTGCCTCAGGGAATTCGGGAGGTCACACAAGTCTGCTCGCCTGAGGACTCGCCGACCCAGAAACGCACTGAACTGGTTCTCCAGCTGTCCCGTTCAGGTGAGGCGAGCGGATATTCATCAGGTTTTCTCGTCGACTATGTGAGCGGCGGGCTCGAAAGAACGTTACGCATAGACCTGAATTACTTGTTGTGCTCGAACACCGAAAGTGACATGCCTGACTTGTGCAGCCCGTAGTGACATCGATCAGGCGCCTCGAAAGGAAGGCGCTGGCAGCCTCTACGCCGAGACGTTTCGTCGTCCTTTGGCGGCTGTGGCTCCCATTTGGGGCACCTCAATCCGCTCGACTGTTCTCTCCGGGCTTCGCCCGGACTTCACCAGGCGCGCGGAGGCAGGGGGTCAGACGGTCTCACCCAATTGCTCGGCCAGCCGCTCCAGGCCACCTCTGATGAGCTGCCCGTACCCGTCGTCGCCGAGCGCGCTCATCCCGGCTCGGGCCTGCTGGAAATGCTCACGGGCGCGGTCGAGGTCGCCTAATTTGCGGTAGCAGTCGCTCAGGTTCAGGTGCAACGACGGGTACAGGCCGGCCACCGGGAGGGCCACCCCTGCCTGCGCCACCTGGTCATCGGTGACCCGATCAGCGGCGGCGAGAGCCCGCAGATCCCACAGCAGCTCCTGGTTCACGTCGTCCTGTACGTCGGCCATCGAGTGGGCCAGTACGCACACATGCAGAGGCTCGCCTTGCTCGCCGCCGATGTCATCCCAGATCTGCGCGAACAGGTCACGAGCGGCGTCACGCTGACCTTGGCCGTGATGCAGGTCCACGGCCTGGGCGATCCGGGTCAGGGTCGAGTCGGCGGTCATCGGCGTCTCCTCCACCGTCGCAGGGCAACCGCGGTCAGCCTAGACCCACCGAAATGGGCCTCGCTCCGCTCGGGCCGTATTTCCGAGCTCCGCCCGATGGCCTGCGGCCCGTGCCGCCACGGAGACCACGACCTGGCCGGCGGCTGCGGTGGCCCGCTGCCCGAACCCGCGTGGCCGACAACTTATACTCACACAGCGTCTTGCGGTGAGCGAGGCTGGTGGCGTGTCGGCCGAGCTCCCAGCCGCTGACCATACTCGGTGTCACCCCTGAACGGCCGTCAGGCGCGCGCAGATCCATCTGCTCGACGACGTCTTCCAGCGTCCAGGTGCGTGCCAGGCGGGCCCTGCGCAGCGGGGTCGGCTCCCTGGGGTTCTCCAGACGGCGGGCCACTACTCATCATCTCCCGGCTGGACGGCGAGCGCGGCCGCCGTGAAGGCTTTTGCTGCGGCGTTGCGAACATCTCGAACGAAAGCACCATCAGCCACCCAGGGCACCATGATGCAGCGCTGTACGGAGCAGGCGTCCGGATCACCCCAGACGGGGTGATCCACCTCCAGCGCGGCCGGTGGTCGGCCACCATCAGCTGACCCCGGCAACTTAAAGCGCCTGCCTCCGCCGGGGGGGCAGCGTCTCCGTGGCCGGACAACTGAGTGCGTTGGCGGTCACGTAGGACAGTCCTGGCCGAAGCGATGCATGCCCGCCTTTTGGCGAAGATGTGGCGGTCATGCGTACACCGTCTCGTCCTTGTGGCGGAACAGAGTCCGGTATTCCTGAGGGGAAGTGCCGAGGTGCCGGTGGAACGCGGCCCTCATGGAAGCGGGTGCGCCGAGCCCGGTGAGGCGGCCGATCTGCTCGATCGGCACGGTGGTCGCCTCCAGCAGTTCACGTGCTCGGTCGATGCGTGCGTCGGTCAGCCAGGCCATGGGCGGGGTACCGGTCTCCTTGCGGAAGCGGCGGATCAGTGTCCGCCGCGACATATGGGCGCGTTCCGCGAGGTCGTCGACGGTCACGGGCTTCGCGAGGTTGTCGAGCATCCACTGGCGCAGAGGAGCGAGTTCGTCTCCGCTCGCTTCGGGGCGGAACTGGTCGACGAACTGTGCCTGGCCCCCCCGCCGCCGTGGCGGCGCGACGAGCTCGCGTGCGCGTGTGTTCGCTGCTGCGGCGCCGCGGTCGGTGCGGATCAGGTGCAGGCACAAGTCGATTCCCGCGGTCACGCCGGCGGAGGTGAGGATGTCGCCGTCGTCGGCGTAGAGCTGATTCGGCAGGACTTTGACGCGTGGGTAGCGCTGACGTAGTTGCTCGGCGAGCCGCCAGTGTGTGGTCGCGGGGCGCCCGTCGAGCAGCCCGGCCGCGGCAAGGGTGAAGGCCGCGGTGCAGATGGAGACGAGTCTGGCGCCTCGGGCGTGAGCCGCCTGTAGCGCCGCCAGAAGCTCGGTTGACGGGGCCGTATCGATGTCGTCGTACCCCGGAATGATCACGGTGTCGGCGTCGTCCAGGGCCTCGAGACCAGCCGCGACCGTGATCGCGAAGCCCTGCCCCGGCACTCGTCCGGCCTCGGTGTCGGCGCACACGGTCAGCTCGTAGTGAGGGTCCATGGCGAAGATCTGGGTCGCGATACCGAACTCAAGGGGGAGCACACCGGGCAGCAGGAGCACCGCAACGTGGTGTCTGCCTGTCATAGTGGCACTACCCTAGCGACCATTGTCGTTCGTGCCACTTGTGGGAAGTAGGTCTCGCAGCGTCGGGCCATGACCGACACCCCTCGCTCTCTCGAAAGGGCTGCGGAACCGGGGACTCGATCTTCCTGGCACGTGACCGTGTCCCGCGCACCGTTCGTGCGGAGGCCGCGCCGCCCCATCCCGGTGAGCAGACCGTGCATCCGCGCCTCGACGGCGTCGAGGATTGGGCTCGGAGGCCCACGACAGGGTCCAGGCGCGACCGAAGCTTCCGCCGGGCTTCGGACCGTGGTGCCGGAGAAGGCGGATCCGGCGTTGTCGTCCTAGTCGTGATCGGTGGAGAGGGCGACATGCCGCCAGGCGTCCATCTCCTTGCGGAAGGTGTCCAGCTTGGTGCCGAAGGCGTCCAGGGTGTCTGCTCCGAGCGGGAGACGCAGGGGCGGCTCGGTGATGTCGGCCATCTCGACAATGGCGCGCGCGGCCTTGACCGGGTCGCCGGGTTGAGCGTGGTTCAGGCTCGCGGCGGCCGCACGCATCGCCCCGGCGGTGGCCGCGTAGTCGTCGATGGTGACGGGGCCGGTGTGCAGGCTGGCGGGGTCGAGGAAGTCGGTGCGGAAGAA
Source organism: Sphaerisporangium sp. NPDC004334 (assembly GCF_053602655.1). Taxonomy (NCBI): domain Bacteria; kingdom Bacillati; phylum Actinomycetota; class Actinomycetes; order Streptosporangiales; family Streptosporangiaceae; genus Sphaerisporangium; species Sphaerisporangium sp. NPDC004334. Next base: position 245,546 of record NZ_JBSGDZ010000012.1, on the reverse strand, counting down.
ACCCGGTTCGACGAGTGTCACGTGGATGCCGAGGGGGGCCAGTTCGGTGTGGAGGGTCTCGGTGAAGCCTTCGACGGCGAACTTCGTGGAGGCGTAGATGCCCCAGCCCGGCGCCGTGGCGAAGCCCACGATGGAGCTGATGTTGATCACGTGGCCGGAACGCTGATGTCGCAGTGCCGGCAACACGGCGCGTTGGACGGCGAGCGGGCCGAACACGTTGGTCTCGTACACCGCGCGGACCGCGGCGTCGTCAGACTCTTCGACGGCGGCGAGCAGTCCCGTGCCGGCGTTGTTGACCAGGACATCGATGCGCCCGAACCGCTCGATCGCCGCGTCGACGGCCGCCTGGATGCTCTGCGGGTCGGTCACGTCCAGCGCCACGGTGTGCAGCGCGTCCCCGGCGTCGGGGAGCTGCTCGCGGACGGTTTCGGTCTTCCGCGCGGTCGCGACCACCTGGTGCCCGGCGGCGAGGGCGGCACGGGCGATCTCCAGGCCGAAGCCCCGGGACGATCCGGTGATGAACCAAACGCTCATTGCTCTTCTCCCGTGTTCAGATGATGGGCGAGGCGAAGGCCGCCCGGTTCTGGGCGACGAAGGTCTCGACGTCGAGGGGGTCGCTGCCGCCGATCCTCTTGACCAGGTCGTTGGCGCCGGCGAAGACGCCGTTGCGGTAGTCGACGGCCACGGCGAGCAGGTGCTGGATCAGGTGATCCGGCGCGCCGCGCCCGTGCAGGATGGCGGCGAATTCGTCGAGTTCGATGGGCACGTAGGTGACCTCGCGGTCCAGCGCCCGCGACATCTTCTCGGCGATCTCGTAGTGGTTGAGCTCCTCGGCTCCGTACAGCGGGTAGATCTGGGCGGCGTGCGGGATGGGGTCTTCGAGGATGGCCGCGATCACCTTCGCCTGGTCGCTTTCCGCGATGGGGGCGTGGCGTCCGTCGGCGAAGGGCAGGCGCAGTTCGCCGGTTCCGTCGGCCCAGGTGTCGATCAGCCACTGGGCGAAGAAGGTCGGCCGGAGGTGGGTGACGGGGACCTGAGAGCGGTCCAAGAGACGTTCGGCGACCCAGTGCTGGCGTGCCGCGTTGCTGGCGGTGTGGCGGCGGGCGGAGACCTGTGACATGTTCACGATCGCCTGGACGCCGTTCTCTTCGGCGGCCTGGGCCACGTTCGCGGTGGCGTCAATGAGGCCGGGGCGGATCGGATAGGTGAAGTACAGGGCGTCAATCCCCTCGGCCGCCCGTGCCAGGGAGTCGAGGTCGAGGACGTCGCCTTCGACGATGTCGGCTCCGAGGGCGGCGAGCCGCTCGGCGCGTGCGTCGAGACCGCGGACGAGTGCGCGGACGCGGTGCCCGCGCTGGAGCAGCAGTTCGGTGGTGTGGCGGCCGGTTTTGCCGGTGGCTCCGATCACGAGGAGGTGGCGTTCCATGAGGTGTTCTCCGTTTCTCGGGAGGGGCTGGCGAGGGCTCCCGCCTGCGGACGGACGGCCGCCTCGCAGAAAAATGGGCTCACAAGCCCTTTTTGCCCCGCCCTCAGAGAGAACACCCTCAAGAAGGGGCTGTCAAGCCCTTTTCCGGTACCATGGTGACATGAGCACTGCCAGGGAAGCGCCGGCCCAGAAGCTGACCGCCAAGGGCCTGGCCACCCGCGAACGCATCGTGCAGGCGGCCGCCGGACTGTTCTACGAACAGGGTGCGCAGAACACCAACAACGAGCAGATCCGCGCGGCCGCCGGAGTCAGCGGCTCGCAGCTGACGCGCCATTTCCCCATCAAGGAGTCCCTCGTGCGCGCGGTGCTCGCCTGGCAGGCCGACACCATCGTCGCCCGCCACCAGGCGCCCGAACTGGGCGAGCTGGACAGCTTCGCCGCACTGCGCCGGTGGGCCGACTCCTACATCGCCTCGCAGGACATGGTGCGCGGCGGGTGCATATTCGGCTCCCTGGCCGCCGAGGTCGTCAAAACGGAGCCCGCCCACCGGGACGCGGTGGCGGACGGCTTCCAGCGGTGGCAGGAGCTGTTCAAGCGCGGCCTGAGCAAGATGCGCGAACGCGGCGAACTGCGGCCGGAGGCCGACCCGGCCGCACTCGCGCACCTGCTCACCGCCGCGTTCCAGGGCGGAGCACTGCTGGACCAGGCGGCCGGCGGGTCCGCACCCCTGCGTGACGCGCTGTACGGAGCCCTGGCCTACGTCGAGTCGTTCGCCGCGGAACGCTGATCGCGCCGCGGGGTGTCGTCCCCTTCTCTCCCCATGGTCCGTTGATCACGCCACGCTCCATGGATGTGACGCCGTCCGCAGCCCGTTCCTGCGCGAGTTGACAGGTGAGCGTGTAGGGCGGCGCGGTGTGGGTTCTCAGATCCACAACCTGAACCTGGCCACCCGCGGCGGCGCGGGAAAGCTCCGACCAGCTCAAATACCTGGCCGAGCGGATCCCGGCCACGTTCGTCTACGCCGGCATCGACGTCGAACACGCCGGGCTGTTCTCTGGCGTCCGCGGCCGGCAGATCGCCGGCCGGTTCGCCTCGATCGCGACTACGCCGTTCGCCTACGGAACCCGCACCCAGCGCGAGCAGTGGACCGTCTTGGTCGGTGCGCTGGAGGCCGCCCTGCGCCTGCACGGGCACCGGCCCGGCACCCTGACGCGGCTGGCCCCTTACCTGCACGAGCGCACCGGCGGCATGATCGGTAGCTTGTCGCACCCACAGGCCGGCGAATCGTTCACTGCTCCGAGAGCATTCCGGTATCAGTTGCTGCGGCGTGGTCTGCCGGCCCGCGATGAGTAGGCTGATTGTTCGTCATCGGACGGGGGAGGCCGGCGTGGACTATGGCGACAAGCTCTTCTGGCTCTCGGTTGTGATTCAACGCAAGTACGCGCAGATCTGCGCCGAGTTCGACCTGACCCCCTCGCAGGCCACGCTGCTCTGCGCGGTCAGGAACGAGCCGCGGCAGATGGCTGACCTCGCCGCGTCGTTGGGTATGACCAAGAACGCATTGAGCCAGCTGGTCGATCGCACCGCGCGGCGCGAGTTGGTCGGCCGGGCAGGCTCGGCGCAGGACCGACGGGTCGTCATGCTCAGTGCGACGCCCACGGGGAAGGTGCTCGCCGAGGCCGTTTACGCCGAGATCGCCAAGCGCCTGCCCGAGATCGCGAGCAACCTCGACGCCGAGGACCAGCGCGACTTCGAGCGCGTGGCCACCGCCATCGTGGACACCTCGGACCTCTCTTCGCCCACCTCGAACCAACCCATCACACCGTGAGGTCCCGCTACACCCGCAACTTGACGATGTTCACGCCATGAACTAGTTTCGTTCATGCCGTGAACTAGTGAAGGGTGGCAGCGATGAGCACACAGACGACCGGCACGATCGCAGTCTTCGGCGCGACGGGGCAACAGGGCGGGGCGGTGGTCGACGCGCTGCTGGACCACAAGGCGCGGGTGCGGGCTTTGGTCCGCAACCCGCAGTCCGACCGGGCTCAGGCGCTGGCCGCCCGCGGCGTCGAGCTGGCGGCCATCCGGGCCGACGACCCGGCGTCGCTGGCCGCCGCGCTGGCGACGGTCGAGGGGTTCTACTTCATGACCCCGGAGGCGAACAGCCTCGAAGAGGTCGAGGCGGAGATCCGCATCGGTACCGCGCTCGTCGACGCGGCGGTCGAGGCGGGCGTCCCGCACGTCGTGTTCAACTCGGTCTTCGGAGCGGACCGGGAGTCGGGTGTGCCGCACCACGACTCGAAGCACTGGATCGAGGAGCACCTGAGGAAGTCCGGCCTGAGGGCCGCGATGGTTCGCGCGACCGCCTTCATGGAGAACTTCGCGAGCGTGATGGCACCGAGCGTGGAGCATGGGGAGATCGTGCTGAGGCTGCCGCTGCCGGAGGACGTCGCCCTGAAGATGATCTCGGTCAGGGACATCGGCCGGGTCGTCGCCGCGCTCCTGCTCGACATCGCGGAGGCGCCCGGCGGAGCCGTCGAGCTCGTCGGCGACGAGCTGACGGGCCCGCAGATCGCCGCGGCGTTCGGCGCGCGCGCCGGACTCCCGGCACGGTACGAGGCCCTCCCGTTGAGCGTGCTTCCCAACGACCTCGACAAGGCGATGTTCCGCCAGTTCGCGGAGGCGGCGGAAGACCCTTCGGACCTCGCGGTGGTGCGCTCGATCGAGCCGGCCACCCTGGACCTGGTCGAGTGGATCCGAGCTACCGGCTGGACCGCGCCCACTGACGTGGCTGGTTCCTGAGCCTCCGGCCGCGATGAACGCCCCGCGATCGTGCCCACGGTCTCGGCGCTCTGGGCACGGCAACGCCCGCCAACGGGTGAAGTAGTCACGAAGCTCCCCGGGGCGTGCCCGAGGCCGACACCGGCACACTGGTCGTCGAGAGGCCGCCGGTCGACGGCGAGGTGAAGATCCACGTCCAGGAGGCCCCGGCCGCCAACCAGAAGACCTCACCGACTACGCTCGCGAGGCCGCCGCGCCGGCGTCTGGACCCATATAGCGGATGGCCGGAACAGGCTTGACCGTGCCGGCCATCCGCAACGGTGCTCGCCGCGTCTCTGACCGCCGCTGAGGCCTTGTTTCCGTCTGACCAGAGGCGGATCAACTTCATTGACATATGGTCGGCGACCTCATGTCTCACCGAATCTGATCCACCGCAGTTCAGCGCCGCTCAGCATGGATCAGATTCGGTGAGAGCTCACACGCGGCCGTCTCAGAGCGGGCACCGTGGGCGAGGACTTCGTCGGCCAGATGGCGAACCATCTGAAGCCGCGGATAAGCGGCATGGATCCGGCTCTGCTCCTCTGCCACGAGGTCGGCGATCTTTCCGAACTCGATCCAGATGCCTTCGTGGGTCAGGTGGGTCAGCAACCCCATTCGCTCGGGGATCTGGGGAGTGGTGTGCAGGGCGATGGCCTCCCATGAGAGCCGCCCGCAGGGCTAAAAGTGGCACGGATGCCAACTACCGCTATAGCCGTGCCACACGAAGAACGGGCATCGCGTCACGGTGCTCGTACTGACCGGTCCTTGCGCTTGGGTCCGGCACCGCGACGCGGATCTTCTCGACGGGCATCTGCCGCGAGCGGGCATCGATGATCAACGCGGAGCTGTGGCCTGGCGGCGCGAGCGGTCGACGCGGCTCAGGGGGCTCGGCCGCATCCAGCGGATGGCAGGATTCGAGGTATTGATGTCATTGCGGCCAACCGGCTGGCCACTTAACGTCGGAACCGAGCCGATGACAGCGCATTCGCGGTCTTCTGGCCGTCGCCGGACACCGCCGTGCGTCCGGACGACCGCCATATCCGGCACCAGGCGCTTCATTAGCCGATCCGCACAACGATCCCGGCCCTCACGTGCGGCGGCATCTTCAGGGATCCCCCTCCCTGAAGGGCCTGGCAGGTTCCCATCGAACAGTCATCAAGTGAGGAAAGATGGATCTCAGCGCGTACGAATTCCGCAGCCAGCCGTGGTTCGATCAGGAGCATTTCCAGGGATTCAACGAGGCGATCCCCATGAAGACCATGGTCGTTCACTGCTTCGACCCGCGAGCGGCGGACATCCCCGACGCGGTCGCCAAGCACTTCGGGGACGAGGTCTTCCCGGGCGAGAACGTCCTCGACGAGAACGGCAACCGGGTCGGCCATACACGCACGCTGTTCTCTCTGGCGAACGCCGGTGGGCGTGCGGTCGACGCGCTGCAGGCGGTCGCGACCATGGACTACCTGTTCCACTTCACGACCGTCGTCGTGGTGCACCACTCGTTCTGCGGTGCGACGGCGTTCCGGCCGGACCAGCTCATCAACCGGTACCGCGACGAGCACAACGTGGACATCTCTGACGCTTTCCGCCGGGATGCCCTGGCCATTCCGCACTTCGACGAGTCGATCAAGTACGACCTCGCCCTGCTCCGGAGCCACCCCGCTGTGCCGAAGTCCACCAAGCTCTTCGGGTTCTTCTACGAGATGAACACCGGCGAGCTCATCGAGATCGCGCGGGACGTGCCCGCGTAAGCTTCCCGTCCTGCCCTGCGGTGATCGCCACCTGGCCTCGGCCGGCGTACGCGGGGACCCTTCCGAGGCCGCGCGGTTCCGTCGTCCTGCCGGGCGGCGGCCTGGCGCGGCATGAGCGTGCTCATCGTGGACGGTGCGAAGCCATGGCATAAATGTAGTATGCCCTCAGAAACTGCCATGGCTGCGATCGGAGACATCCGGAAGATCGTCGTGGTCGCCTACGACGGCGCGAAGCTCATGGACATCGCCGGCCCGCTGCAAGCGTTCAGCGAGGCGAACTTCCTGGACGGCCCTCCCGCCTACGATGTCGTCCTCGCCTCTACGGACGGCAGAGCCGTCACCACCGACACGGGCGTGCGGCTGGAGACCACACGGCTGGACGATGCCCTCCTCCACGGAGTCGACACCCTGCTGGTGTCGGGCAGCGACTTGAGACTGCCGCCGGCCTCGACGGCCGCACTGCGTTCCTGCCTGGCCGAGCACCTCGGCCGGCCGCGCCGGCTCGGCTCCATCTGCACCGGAGCGTTCGTTCTCGCCGAACTCGGCGTGCTCGACGGTCGGGAAGCGACCACACACTGGGCGTTCTGCCGCCGACTTGAGCGCGAGCACCCCACCGTCAGCGTGGACCCCGACGCGCTCTTCGTCACTTCGGGCCGGATCTGGACGTCAGCCGGTGTGTCCGCGGGAATCGACATGGTGCTGGCGATGATCGAGAACGACCTCGGCCGCGAAACGGCCCTCAATATCGCGCGCTCGATGGTCCTCTTCCTCAAGAGGCCCGGCGGGCAGTCCCAGTTCAGCATCGAACTGCGACAGCAGATGCAGGACGTACGGGGCCGGTTCGACGACTTGCACGACTGGATCCGCGCGAACCTCGACACCGATCTGTCCGTTCAGTCACTCGCCGACGCCGCCCACATGAGCCCCCGGAACTTCGCTCGCGTCTATGTCCGCGAAACCGGGGAGAGCCCGGCACGGGCCGTCGAAAAACTCCGGCTCGAAGCGGCAAGGCGCCTTCTTGAGGCGACGCGTGATCCCGTGCGTCTCGTCGCAGGGCGAACAGGTTTCGGTGACGACGAGCGAATGCGACGCGCGTTCGTCAAAGCCCTGGGCGTGTCTCCTCAGGACTACCGCAGCCGGTTCGGGCAGGTCCGCCAGGACTGACTTCCCGACTCGGACCATCCGACAACTCCCTTGCGGGGATGGTCCTGTCCGAACGCCCAGGAATCCGCCCATCGCCCTGCCCATTCGCTCGGGGTCTGCGAGTGGCGTGCGGAGCGATGGCCTCCCGGCCCTTGTCGACGTCCCCGGGCCGCAGCGCCAAGACCGTTCAGTACGGCGGCGTCGAGATCGGCACCGCCCCTCTCGAACAGGCCCGCCACTCCCCATGGGGAGTGGCGGGCCGGACGCCTGTGCGCCTGTCGGTCAGTAGCCGACGGCGAAGCGCCGCCGGCGGTGGCCGGGCCGCTCGATCTCGTCGAGGAGGGCGACCGCGTAGTCCTCCACGGAGATGGCGCTGTTGCCGTCGCCGTCGGTGACGAGGTCGTCAAGGGCGGTGCGGTAGTCGCCGGTGCGGGTGCCGGGCTCGATCATGGCCGCGGGGCTGATGCTGGTCCAGTCGACGTCTGTGACGGTCCGGTAGTAGTCGAGGGCGTCGCCGTGGGCGTGCATGATCTGCAGCAGGAAGTCGGGCAGGCCCGGGGCGTCCCACACCTGCTTGCCGTCGGGGGTGCGCAGGGAGCCGGCGCCGCCGACGGTGATCAGGCGGGGTGCCTGCTCGCCGAGGATCCGCAGTCCTTCGGTGAGGGCGACGGCGGCAGGCTTGATGGTGGCGACGTGGCCGGGGCCGTCACCGCCGCCGACAGCGCTGACGACGACGTCCTGGCCCTTCGCGGCGGCGACGACCGAATGGGTGTCGAGGACGTCGCCGGTGGTGACGGTCAGGTTCGCGTGGCGTTCGGTGACCTTGGCGCGGTCGCGGACGACGGCGGTGACGGTGTGGCCGCGGCGGAGGGCCTCGCGGACGATGGCGGAGCCGATGGTGCCGTTGGCGCCGAAGACGGCGATGTTCGTCATGGCGGTGGTCTCCTTCGTGATCTGTTGTGGTGGTTCGGTGGGTGGTCAGGCGGAGGTGGGAGCCAGGTACCGGTCGAGGGCCTCGGTGAGCCGGTTCCAGGGCGCGTCCGGGAGCCTGGCGGCTCAGCGCGACCAGGCCCGTGGCGGCGCGGCGCCGGTGGAGTCCGGCACCACCCCCGCAGCGCAGGGCCCAGGCCGCGGCATCAGCCGCGGTAGGCGTCGAACCCGTACGTCGGACGGACACGGTCTGCCGTTCGGGCATCCCGACATTTGGTAGAAGTCGGTCATCGATATCGGCCGGGAGCCGCGCCATTCTTGCCATCACGTATGCTCTCGGCCGATTTCAAACGTAGGAGCCGCGAAAGGTTCCGCCCAGGTACGGTGAGGTCTCGTCGTGGTGAAAAACGGACACGAAGCGATCCCGGAGATCCAGTACGTCCCGTCGGAGGCCGGCGCGGTCGGTGTCGAGGTGATGACGATCGCCGAGCTGCGCCGTCGCATGCATCGCCACGGCGAGGCGGAAGGCGCGCGGGACGCCGAGGGAGCCGGCCGCGCACAACGCCCGGACTTCCACCTGCTCCTCACGGTGGAACAGGGGCTGCTGTGGCACATGGTCGACTTCACCGACCACGCCGTCACCGACGGCACCTGGCTGTGGGTCCGCTCCGCCCAGGTACAGTGTTTCGGCGACCTCAGCGCGTCGACCGGCACTCTGGTGCTGTTCCGGCCCGACTTTCTCGACCCCGCCACCGCTACCGACGTCCGCCTCGACGACCCCTTCGGACGCACCCTGTGGCAGATCACCCCAGAGGACGCCCCAGCCTTGCGCCGGGCCCTCGACCACCTCGCGCACGAATACGGCACCATGCGCGTGCCGGCGCCCACCCGCTCCGCCATCCTCCAGCGGCTGCTCGCCGTGCTTCTGCTGCGCCTGACCCACTCGGCCGCACCCGCGGGCACCCCGCCGTCCGAGCACACGGAAACCTTCCAGCGTTTCCGCGCCGCCGTCGAGACCAACTTCACCTGGGCCCGCGACGTCGGCCACTACGCGCGCGTCCTCGGGTACTCGCCGCGTACCTTGACCCGGGCCGCGCTCGCCGCGGCCGGCGTCGGCGCCAAGGAGTTCATCGACCGTCGGGTCGTGCTGGAGGCCAAACGCCTCCTCGCCCACGGCGACGAACCCGTAGCGAGCATCGGGGTGCGCCTCGGCTTCCTCGACACCAGCAACTTCGTCAAATACTTCGGCCAGCGCACCGGCACCACACCGGCCGCCTTCCGCAGCCGGTACCGCCCGGCCCGGGCCGGGCGCTGAAGCCGCCGGACGTACCTTCCTGCACGCCGGCGGACGCGGTGCCGTACCGCGGGGTGTCGTCCATCAAGGACGGGGCGTGGTGCGGCCCTGGACGCGATCACTCACATCTCACTGAGCATCGCCGGCGCACCGGGCAGGACGAGGACCACCACGTGGTGCTGATCGGTTCGTCGAAGCCGTGGCCCGATCCTGGCGATGGACGGCACTCAGGCCGCTTCTCGTTGTCGCGCCGCGCTCATACGGTCGGGGCATGAACGACATGCTCGCTCTTCCCACGGGGTCGCTGGCCGACGCGAGCCTCGCCCTTGTACAGAAGTCCGAGAGCGCACCGATCGCCGACCACAGCATCCGCAGCTTCCTTTTCGCCCGCTTGCTGGCCGAGCAGGAGGGCTGTCTGAACGACGCGGCCTACGACGAGAACCTGCTCTTCGCCGCCTGCGTGATGCACGATTTGGGGCTGGGCACCCTCGCCGCCGGCCAGGCCCGGTTCGAGGTGGAAGGCGCCGATCTGGCGGCATCCGTGCTGACCGAGCACGGCATCGCCGCGGCGGACGTCGACCGGGTGTGGGAAGCGATCGCCCTGCACTCCTCCCTGGGGATCGCCGACCGGCGCGGACTGCTGACCTACCTGACCCACAAAGGTGTCTTCACCGATGCCGGCCACTTCACCGACCTTGGCGTCCCGGTGCTCCAGCCGATTTACGCGGCATACCCCCGGCCCGCCGACCCGCGCTTCATACAGGACGCGATCGTCGAGCATGCCGCCCGCTCCCCGGCCGCGGCACCGCCGTACTCGATCGCGGCCTGGTACCTGCACCAGCGACAGACCGGAGAGTGACCTCTGTCCTGCCGCCCGTTCAACCGCTACCGCCGGTTCACCAGATGAGTCGTCATCTCGGCGCCGCCTGACGGGCGGCCTGCGGTCAGGAGAGCTCTTCCTCGACGCTGTTCACGCCGGGGAGCCTACCGACTGCACGCCTGACGCGGTCGACGGCGTGCGGACCGTCGAGGACCAGGTGGTAGGACTCGGGAATGCGCGGGGAGAGCTTTGTGCTGTCCGGCCGGGCGAACATAATCCAAAATGCGTCCTTCGTGGCATGCCTGTGGTCCTCCAGGTAGATCGTCCCGATACCGTCGAGGGTGCGAAGAGTCTGGTAGATGGCGTACTTCTCGGCCGCGCCGGCCTCGCCCCGCCCGATGCACGGCGAGTCCTTCTCCGGAGCAGTCTGCGGGCAGAGCCGGATCACCACATCGGCCTTACCGGCCCAGAAACTCGTCCCGCGCACATAGACGCCCGAGACTCCGGGCAGCGTCTCCACCTTCCGCCCGAAGTCTCCCGTCGCGGTGAGGTCCACCACGAATGATTCCGGCATATCGGATTCGCGGACTGCCGCGCGGAGCGTAGCGCTCAGGTCCCAGGCTTTCTTGAAGTCTTTGAGCGCCTCCGCGCGCGACTGGAACCGCACGGCGGACACCTCGGGTAGGCCCCGCAGGATGCGTTCGACCATCAGGCGCTGCGCGGCCGTGATCGCACGCCCGCCGCAGTTGTCCTGCACGCTGCCACTCCCGCACAGGAACACCGAGGCTTCCCCGGTCGTCGGCCACGGGACGTCGGGAGGCGGCAGAGGTCCGGCCTCCGCGTGGCGAAGGACCCAGACCCCCGCGCCGAGCCCGGCGAGCAGGACCACCACGATGGCCACCACGGCCCACCGCTTCCAGCTCACACCGGAAGCGTCTTCTGGGCCTTCTTCGGGGGACATGCGAACGACTTTGTCGGGCGAACGATCCAGGGTCAATTCATCTGACCTCAATCAGCCGGCGGGGTGATAAGCGATTGATCGCCGGCCGGTAGTCGGCCGGTCAGGAGAATGGGGCTCTCTCTGCTCCCGCGTACGCGAGGGGCCGAGGTGCGCGAAGATGGTCCGCATGGCGCCGCGTCGGGGGATGTGCGCTGCCTTGCGGGGGTGTCACCACCCCAGCGGGCCGGCGGTGGTCATGCACGTTGACGGAGTTGCGTGAGGAGTCTTGTGAGTACGCTCGGTAGTTTCATCTGGTCGATCGCCGACCGGCTCCGGGGGCCCTACCGCCCCAACCAGTACGGGAACGTGATCCTCCCGTTCACGATCCTCCGGCGCCTCGACTGCATCCTGGAGCCGAGCCGCGAGACCGTCCGAGCCCTGGCCGCCGCGTACGACAACCCGGCCCGGCTCCGCATGGAGGTCAACAGGGCCACCGGGCGGCCGTTCTACAACACCTCGAAGTACGACTTCACCAACCTGCTGCAGGACGCGGACGGGCTTGCGGACAACCTTGTCGACTACATCGACCGGTTCTCCGCCGACATTGACGTCTTCGAGTACTTCGACTTCAAGAAGGAGATCATCGCCCTGGAGAGGGCCGGTCTCCTGCGCGAGATCGTGAAGTCCTTCGGGGCCGTCGACCTGCACCCCGATGTCGTGTCGAACGCCGACATGGGGGACGCGTTCGAGTACATCATCCGCAAGTTCAACGAGGCCGCGAACGAGACCTCCGGCGACCACTACACCCCGCGCGACGCGATCCGGCTGCTGGTCGACCTGCTCTTCGCCGAGAAGGACGCGGAGCTGACCGGGAAGCGCATCGTCCGCACGCTCTACGACCCCACCGCCGGCACGGGCGGCATGCTCGCCCTGGCCGAGGAGCACCTGCTCGCACAGAACCCGAACGCCGGGCTGAGCCTGTACGGCCAGGAGTACAACCCACAGTCGTACGCGATCTGCAAGTCCGACCTGCTCGCCAGGGGCCACGACGCGTCCAACATCGCCTTCGGCAACACGCTCACCGACGATGCCTACAAGGGCACCAAGCTCGACTTCTGCATGTCCAACCCGCCGTACGGCGTCGACTGGAAGCAGTACGCCAAGGCCGTCACCAAGGAGAAAGCGGAGGCCGGCCCGTACGGCCGCTTCGCGCCGGGCCTGCCCGCCACCTCGGACGGTCAGATGCTGTTCCTGCTTCATCTGGCCCACAAGATGCGCGCCCCCGAGGACGGCGGTGGCCGGGCCGGGATCGTCATGAACGGCTAGCCGCTCTTCAACGGCGGCGCCGAGTCGGCACTAAAGGGAATCAGCGGAGCGGGCACCGGCGCCAGGAAGGAGCCGAAGTACGTCGCGCTCCAGGTCGTCATCGACAAGATGAACGACCTGTTCGGTGCCGAGTCGTTCGTCGAGTCCCAGATCCGGGAGTTCGTACAGGGGCTCGTGCAGCGACTGCTCACCGACGCTGACCTGGTCCAGCAGACCAAGGTGAACTCCAAGAAGCAGTTCATGGAGTCGAAGGACTTCCAGTCCGCTGTCACCGAGGCCGTCGCCGACAACCAGCAGGCGCACAACACCATGGCCGACTACTTCTTCACCGACGGGCCCGCGATCAAGGGGATCATCGTGGCCCTCGCCGACGCCTTCTACGAGGCCGCGATCGACAAGTAGACAGATCGGCTTGCTGCGGGCCTGAACTTTCAATCCCGTAGCCCCGGTTATTAGACCGTGACGCATTTGGAGATCGATCGTTGAAGCGTTCGTGGGAGGAATGTCGGTGGCGCATGGCAACATGAGTCTTCGCGCTACCTTTACCTCCGGGAGAACTTCGTGCCCAAACACTCGGTCGGCTTCGTCTATGTTCTCAGTAACAGAGCCATCCCTGGAATGGTGAAGATCGGTTTCACGACCAAGCTTGCCGAGGAGCGGGCGGAGCGGCTCTACTCCACCAGCGTCCCGTATCCCTTCGACGTCGTATTCCGTGCGGCTACCTCCCACTGGCGAGCAGTCGAGGAATGGACGCACGAGCTCTTGCGAGCTTACCGAGTGAATCCCCGTCGTGAGTTCTTCGCGGTCGACACCACGCACGCGATCGAGACTGTACGGGACACGCTCTTGACGGAGAGCAGTATCAACGCCTGGCAAGGTGATAATAGGTATCTTGTAGCACACGGGGATCGGATCGCTCTGACCCTGGCGAAAGACGATCTCCTGCTGGTCGTGACCAATCCAAGCATTATGGGGCGCGTCGAGATCACCGGAGTGTGGCAGGCCCACAGCGACGGAGACCTGCTCGAGCTCATGGGCACCAACGACCCCGACCGTGTCATCGGCATGAGCGATGACGAAGGCGGAGGCGAAGAGGACCCTGTTCCGTACCTTGATCGAGATGAGCGAGTTCCCAACGGGAACATCAACGGCCGGGAACGGCTTGTCCCGGGTGAACGACTGATCTGGTTGCGGCCTATCGCCCACGGCGCCGCGTGTCATGTGGTTATTTTCGAGATGATGGACCATTGCCGAGTCGTGAGCCGCACCTGGCAGCCGGAATTCAGCGCATGTGGGGTGCCATTGCTTCTTAATGTCGTGACGTATGACAAGCTGCCCGATGGAGTCGTCCGCTTCGCTCAAATCATCCCCCGCCTGCCTCAACCGAGATGTTGGGCGCCTAAAATGCCTAAAGCGGGCCAGGAGTGGTATCACAGCGTCGGCGGCCTTCCTCAGGATCCAGAATATTGGCTGAAGCAGCTCGCGCGCCCGCATTGACCTTCCGTGTGGGAGTCAACTGCGTGACGATCTCTCTTGGCGGCGGAGAGGTACCCAGGGGAGCGCTGTTCCCACTCACAGCCTATTTTTCCTCGACGTAGCCGCCACCTGTAGGCCGCGTTCAGCGTGTGGTGCTGAACGCTGGCGATACGGGCCGATCCACTGAAGTGGCTGTATTGGTACGGGACGTGTTGGCCGGCCGTACCGAACAGCAGGGCGATTAGGCTTATCGTTTCCGACGAAGGCTAGGTTGATTATTCATGGAAAACTTTTCGCTGAACAGTATGCGTCCGGTTGACTTCGAAGAGTTGTGCGTCGAGCTTCTCGTGTCGTTAGGGTTCTTCGATGTGGACTGGAGGAAGGGAAGTAACAGCGAATACAGCCCTGCAGATGGTGGTGTAGACATTATCGCCACTTATCGGCGAGAGGACCCAGACGGAACGGCCTACGATGAGCGCTGGTTCGTCGAGTGCAAGCACTCCAGTAGGCCGGCGATCGGAGAGGAAGAAGTCGACAAACTTGTGCGCGCCTCGAAAAAGCGCGCTGAGCGGGCTCACGTACTGCTATTCATGACGAGCGGTGCCCTGAAAAACGCGGCCAAGGATTACATTGTCACAGTACGCGAGCATGAATGGCCGCTTCGCGTTCTCTACTGGGAGCGGAAGCAGCTCGAGATGCTGATCGGGCGCTTGCGATCCGATACCTCCCGGTCGGCGCCCGCCTCAAACCAGACCTCTCTTTATCTCCAGGCCATACCCCTTCTCGCCAACGACGATGTGCAGGTCCGCGCGGGAGGCTTGGAGATGCTGGAACAAGTCGGAGAGAGCTCGATGGCTATGAGGCGCACCGTCTTCTCAACCGTGTGCCGCTACCTGAGGAACGACAGCCAGCGACGAGACGTGGATGACGCGCACCTCCTGGCACAGCGCATCATCTCCCGTCACATCACCTGGCCTGATCGAAAGCATGGTCATGAGTCGCCGCCCGCCTTCTGGGAAGGCATGGAGATCGACCTGCAGGGGGCGCTGCTACAAAATCTCGATCTGAGCCACGCACACGTCAGATCGGCGAGCTTCAAGAACGCCGTGTTCATCGGCGACACGTCGCTGCAAGGCAGTTTCATCGAAGGAGACCTGTCTTTCGATGGCGCACAGATGAACAGCGGCTTCTACTTCTCGGGAAGCGAGGTACACGGAGCTACCTCCTTTTCAGGAGCGTCATTTCGCGACGTATCATATTTTGGAAGGTCTGCTTTCGCGCATGACGCATATTTCATAGACTGCCGCTTCTCCGAGCATGCCAGCTTTGTGTCCTGCGACTTTCGTGGCGCACTATCGTTCCAGGGTTCGTCGTTTGTGATGTCCGCCGACTTCACCTCGCTGAGAGTGGCCTGGGATGCAACGTTCGCGCAGGCGAAGTTCAAGGACGCTACCTTCGAACTAGCGGAGTTCGGCGACGCCGTCAATTTCTCGGGCGTGCGAGCCCCCAAGAAGGATCTCAACCTCGGCGGAGTCAAGGTTACAGCAAAGCTGCTGACGAACATCTGGCCCAAGGGCTGGGGGGAGCTTCCAATAGGGGACGGGATGGTCTCTGTGGTGTGGATTCCTGAAGGACGAGAGCAGGAATTCATCACTCGCCAGACAAAGCTGCAGATGGAGCCTGTGTTCGGAGAGGACACTCAAGGCGGCGCGGCTATCGAACAGGATTGATGCCAGTACGCCCGTCACCTTTGTCGCTCTGCAGCCCTAAGGACGGCGACGCGAAGGATCAAGCCGTGCGCCGATCCAGCTCGGCTCGGATGACTTCCTCAGAGCGTGCGGCGAGGTCTGCTTCGGCTTTTATGAGTCCAGCGAAGGAGAATCGGCGGCGCCGACTCCCCTCAAGCGCGGAAGCGGGCGGTTCTTCGTCCTGAGATGCCATGACCGCCCGTTGTCCCGTCACTTGCCGATCAGGGGGATGCCCAGGGAGGCGAGTTCGTCGTCGAGGGTGCGGACGTGTTTGTTGGTGGCCCAGGGGTGGAGGCGGGCGCGGGTTTGGCGGATGGTGTCGGCGAGGCGTCCGGAGCTGTGGCTAACGGTGATCCGAGCCGCCTGGCTGATCTTTTCGGTCGCTGCCGGTATCTCTCGCTTGAGAACGAGTGCTCCGGCGTATTGCAGGAGGGTCACCCCGCGCGCGGGCTTGCGCATTGACTGTGCCAAGGCCCGTTCGGCCGAGTCGATCGCTTGATCGGGACGTCCGCAGGCGAGCATGCAGGATGCCGTATGCCTCTCGACACCCTGGGGCGTCCACCAGTAGAGGTAAGTGGGGTCGGCTTCGGTTCTTGGCTGCTCGGCCAGGTGACGTGACTGGGCAAGCGCGCGTTCGCTGTCGTCGGCACTGCCGTTCATTGCCACGATGCGGGCGAGGGCGAGGAAGTGTACGGATCTGAGGGAAACGCTCGGGCTCTTTCGTGCCCAGCCTTGGGCGGCGTAGACGTGGTCGAGAGCTTCGCCGGTGTGGCCTTGGAACCGGGAGACGTTGGCCAGGCAGGTGTGAAGGTAGGCGATGAGGGTCGCGTCGCGGATCTGGTGGGCGGCGGTGAGGCCCTCTTGGTAGCGGCGGCGGGCTCCGGGGTGGTCGAGGAGGTCGTGGTGGAGCCAGCCGGCGAGTTGGCTGAGTTCGGCGTAGGCGCGGATGAGGCGGTCGCGCAGGCCGGGGAGCAGTGATTCACGGTGGAGCAGGTCGGAGACGAGGGCGCGCTGGCCTTCGACCACGGGCAGGACCTTGGCGGGGCCGAATTCGTCGTCCAGGCGGCGGCAGCGGGCCGTGAGCTTCTCGATCAGTTCCACCGTCGCGGCATCGACTCGGGTGGAGGCGTGGATCGCGGTGGCGAGCCGGTCCTTCTCGGGTGGGGACAGGTGGCGGAGCAGGGCCAGGGCGGGGGCGCCGCCGAGTGCCAGGGCCAGTTCGAAGAGCAGATCGCGGCGCTTCACGTCGGCCTCCTCGGCTGTGAGGGCACGCAGCAGCGCGGCGCAATCCTTGAAGCCGGGAACGGGGACCGCCGGGCGTGCCGCTTCCACTTCCTGACCCATGGTGACATGCCCCGAGATGGCGACGGGGGCGGCAGAGGGCCGTTGGGCGGTATGGGACGAACGGTGGTCGGTGCGGTCGATGAGGTCGCGGTCGCGGACGCTGTAGGAGGCGTAGACCCGGTCGCTGACCAGGCGGCGGGCGGCGGTCCGGTAGACGTGCGCGAACAGGGCGATGGTGCGGGCCGTCGGGCGCATGCCGCGCTGCGGCCAGTGCTCGAACTCGTACAGCCGTGACTCGCGCAGCGCCGCCGTGCCCGCCGGGTCGAGGTCGTTGTACCGCGCGGCGGCCTCGACGGCGGTCAGCCCGTAGGCGTACCGGTACAGGCGCAACCGGCTGACGTCATAGCAGACCGAGAACAGGTCGGCGATCTGGTCGACGGTGTAGCCCATGGCGCGCAGAGCCTCGCCGCGACGCCGGCATTCCAGCAGGACGTGAACTCCCTCGCCCGACATGGCCGTCAGCCTTCCCGACTACGACTCGAACAGGTTCCCGGATCACAGAACTTATACGGAAAGTGTCTTGTTGACTACGGAGAATGAGGAAAGCCGGGGGATGTCGGTGGGGTCCGCCGGGTGGTGATCAGGCGAACGCCTGTGTTCGCGCACGTCATCGGGCCTTTCGCCTGGAAGATCGCCGTGGAGGAAGGTGGGATCGGAGATGCGTGCTCGCTCGGCGATCGTTGTGGCTCGTGTCCACGAGAACCGACTCCAGCGACGAGGCGCCGCGCGTGGCCGCCGAAGACGTCGCGCCGCCCGGCCCGCCGTACGCCGGTCATCCCTCGCGCGCCGTGCCGGTCGACGAGGCCGCTGATTGGATCGCGCCGCCCGGCCTGTCGTACGCCGGTCACCCTTCACGCGCCGTGCCGGTCGACGAGGCCGTGCGGCTCGGCCCGGAGATTCTGGTCTGGCGGCGCGTCTTTCCGGGCGCGCTGGACCAGGCCGCGGAGGCCAGGCGCTTCACCCGGTTCCTGCTCGGCGGCACGCCGTTCGCCGACGATGCCGAACTGGTCGTCGGGGAGCTGGCCGGCAACGCCGTCCGCCACACCCGGAGCGGATCGCCGGAAGGCCACTTCACCGTGGAGATCGCGCTCGACTCGCCCCGCCGTCGGCCGCTCGGCGCCTCCGTTAGAGCGGTGGGCGTCATGGTCACCGTCTACGACCTCGGCGGGGCCGGCGTCCCGGCGTTCGGCGAGCATGGCCGGACGGACATCGCTTGCGCGGAAGGCGGGCGTGGGCTGGCCATCGTGACCGCGCTGGCCGAACGCGCCGGCTTCCAGGGCGCCCCGGCGACCGGCCACAGAGTATGGGCCTACCTCGCCGCGCGCCGACCGTGATGGGTGCGGTCGCGAATCCGGGGGTCAAGCGCCTTGCGAGCTGACGCGATGACCGGCGCGACCTTCTCGGGCTTGAGTCTCAGGTAACTAGAGGCCCCAGGATCGGTGCTGCGAACGGCGAGCACTCGCTTGGAGCGCGTTCCCTCTCACCACCACGATCGAATCCGGCCCTCTTGGAAGAAGGATTTCTCATGTCCCGACAAGCGACACCGTCCGCTGAGGACGGCAAGCGCCTCGTCAACGGCTTCGTCGACGAGATCTTCGGCGATCTGGACGCCAACCCCGACTTCGTCGCCATGATGAGGTCGGCCGTCCCTGAGATGCCCGCCGAGCCGTCTCCCGCCCAACTGGAGGCCTACGCGGAACTGTCCGCCCTGATCCAGGACCCCGGCTTCAGGGCCGGTGTCCGCCGCATGGCCGAACATCAGGCGGCCGAAAGGGCGGACGGAGACCGGACCGGGCTCCACCATGAGGTGACCGACCTGGTCCGCGAGCGAGTCCAGAAGGCCCAGGCCGACGGCATCGAACCGGGCTCACCAGCGGCACGGCCGGTCCTGACGGAGATCATCGCTGGCTATACGACGACGTTCGGCCACCCCGACAGCACCGAGTACCGCCGCAAGCTGCTGACCCGCCTGGAGGTCGCGAACGACCCGCGAGCCGGGCGGTACTTCGGTCTGCTCTCCACGATCAACGACTGGCCGACGCCACCGAGCCTGGAACCGGTGTTCGACTGGTTCATTGAGGCCCTTCGGCACCACCCCACCCCATAGAAGGATGGTCCCGACTCGCCGAGTCATCCCGCCCTCCCACAACAGGCGAGGGCGGGATGCTTCACCAGTGGCGCCGAGACGGTGGCCGGCCGGGTGAAAGAACCAGCGATCGGTTCAGACTTCGGCGGCCGCCTCGAGTGCGGTGAGGAACCAGCGGGCCGCCGGCACCGGGTCGGACTTGGGGGGCCGGCCGTTGATCAAGGCCAGCAGACGCCAGTACCGCGAGACCTGGGGGTCGGCCCCGATACGGACGCGTTCGGCGAGCCAGATCCGGAACTCGGCGTCATCCTCGCGCCGGTGGGCGGCGGCGAACGCGGCGACCAGTTCCTCCACGATGGCCTGGGCCGGTACAGAGGTCGGAGAGATCCCGTCGGCCATGGCCCCGCCGGCCAGCTCCGCGACGGTCCGCTCGACGTTTCGCCAAGTCTCCGGGTCGCCCTGGTCGGCACCGGAGGAACGGTCGGCGGCGTGTCGCTCGAACGCCCGGCGAACGCCATCCCGGAAGGAGGGGTCGCTGACGAGGTGCGCCAGCTCCAGCCATGCCTCGATCTGCTCGACCGTGGGGTCGTCCGGCAGATCCGGCAGCATCGAGCGCAGGTGCGCGGCGAAGCCGGGCTCCATGTCGAGCCCGCGAGTCGTCTCGCCTATGAGGTCGGTCACCGTCTGACGGCGCTGCTCGGCGGTCAGCCGGGCGAGCCGGTTGGCGCGCGCGATCCCGGCCGCGTCCGCACCATGAGTGGCGACCTGGCGCAGCACGGCCTGCCGTATCCGCAGAGTCCGAATCTGGGTCTCCAGGGCCGCGACCTGCCGCTCGGCGACATCGGCCAGGCTCTGCGCATGCGTGAGCACCCGGGTGACCGTCGCGAGATCGACACCGAGATCACGGAGCGTCCGGACCAGTTCCAGCCGACACAGCGCCTCGTCATCATAGAGACGGTATCCACCAGGTGACCGGCCCACCGGCGGCACCAATCCCTCATCGGAGTAGAAGCGAACCGTCGGCACCGACAGTCCGGTCAGCCGGGCCACCTCGCCGATCGTGTGAAGGCCATCGTCGTTCACGCGGCCCCGCCCCACTCATCGACCGGCACCGCATGACCGGCCGACCCCCGGGCCGGCCGCTCAAGGAAGACGCCGGCGCCGCCAGTGAACACGACCTGAGCCGACGACCGACAACGGGCACGCGCGGCAGCCATGGGCAACTCCCAAGCCTAGGAACAGATGAAGGCGTGAACGACTATGCGGCCTCACCTCACGTGAGACTCAACCAGGCGACGGCATCGGACGGCACCGGGGAGTCTGATGTTCACGCTGTCGGTTCGAGTGGGTCGTCTTCGGCGAGGATGCGGTTTCGCGGTGGTGGTGGTCGCAGGACTTCTCGCGCCATCGCCTCCCTCCCCAGCACGATAGGGTCGGAGTAGCTCGACACGCTGTAGTCCTCCGCTCATCGCGCTCCCGAGGGGCTCCCGGCCCGGCCGTCGAAAACATCTACGACGCGACAGGGTTGTCGAAGAGCACGGGCATCAAGAAATCGTCTGTCGCTGTCGACGGTTGCGAAACAGCATGAGCGACTCAGAGGACGGCACCTCGTCTGGTTCGTCATCGGCGCATCCTTCGGGAACCGAAAGCGGAGGTTGGAAGACACCATGACTTCCCCGGAGAAGGAGCACACCCGCGGTGACGGGCCCGCGCCGATGCGGTGGGATCGCCAGCGCACGGACGCTGTGGACGACGCGGCACTGCCGGGGCTCGCCCGTCTGTCGACCTTGGTTCGCAGTGTGCGCACCCCGGAATTCCAGGGGGTGACCTTCCACGAGATCTTGGCCAAGAGCGCGCTGAACAAGGTCCCCGACGACGCGCGGATGCTGCCGGGCGAATGGATCCTCAACCCCTACCGGGGCTGTTCGCACGCGTGCCGGTACTGCTTCGCCAGGCCCACCCACACCCGGCTCGCCCTCAACGTGGCCGAAGACTTCGACCGCGAGATCATCGTGAAGGTGAACATCGTCGAGGTGCTCAAAGGTGAGCTGGCACGCAAGCGCAAACTGCCGCCGCGCGTCGCGTTCGGCACGAACACCGATGTGTACCAGCGTGCGGAAGGCCGCTATCGGCTGATGCCCGGCATCATCGGGGCACTCACCGCCGCGCGCGTGCCTTTCTCGATATTGACGAAAGGCACACTGATCCGCCAGGACCTGCCCCTGCTGGTCACGGCGAGCGCCGTGACCACGGTGCACCTGGGCATCTCGGTATCCCTGCCGGATGTCGAGTTGCAGCAGTCCGTCGAGCCGGGCACCGCCACCACCCGGGCTCGCCTGGACACCGTGCGGGCGATTCGTGAGGCAGGCCTCGACTGCACGGTCTTCCTCGCCCCGGTACTGCCCGGATTGAGCGACAGCTCCGCCCAACTGGAGGAGATGGTCCGGGCCGTGGCGCAGGCCGGCGCGACGGGCGTGCACTGGACACCGCTGTATCTCGCCTCGGGTGTGAAGGAGGTGTTCTTCGACTGGCTGCGCATCCATCACCCCGAACTCCTCGACACCTACACCACGCTGTACGCGAAGGGTTCAGAGGTCCTCCCGGACTACCGCAAGGACATGCGTGCCCGCCTGTTTCCTCTCTTGACCCGGTACGGGCTGCCGTTGCCGGATCAGGCCACCGAGGACAAGTTCGCCCTGCGCGGCCGACGTGGCCGGCCGGAACCGCCGCGACAGGCGACGCTGTTCTGATCACGCCGAACCCGGGCGGATAGGGACAGCATGAGTGATCAACAGATGGCGGACGTCCCCACCGGAGGACTGGCGGACGTCCTCGCCGAGAAGCTGACCGTTGTCTTCGTCGGCATCAATCCCGCGCCGCTCTCCGTCGCGGCCGGGCACAGCTTCGCGACCCCGGGAAACCGGTTCTGGCCGGCCCTGCACGCCACCGGCCGCGCCGCGCGACAGGAATGCCCGACCGATCCGCGCCAGAGGACGTTCGGCAGCGAGAGTGACGTGGGGTGTGCCGTCCGGCGCAGGGGGAGGGCGGTCCGGCGATGGGTGGGTTATTTGGTACCGGCGGGCGCGGGTAGGCTCCGGCGGCGTGGAACCGCTGCTCGCCGTGCCGGTGCTGCTGGCCCTCGTCGGGGTGCCGGCCGTGGTGCTGTGGCGGGTGCTGCGCGGCCGGCGCGAGCTCGGCACCAGCCCCGCCGAACGCGCCACCTTCGAGACCCTGCACACCGCCTCCCTGGCCGCGCCGCCGCTGCGGGCCGGGCTGACCGCCGCCGGAGCGCTCAAGGCGTCCCGCTACCTGCGCGAGCTGCTCGGCTCGCCGGGCATCGCCATCACCAACGGCGAGGAGCTGCTGGTCTACGACGGCGCGGGGGAGCACCACGCCAAGGACGCCTTCGCGCACGCCGCCGAGACCCTCCGCGACGGGCGCATCCAGGTGCTCGGCCCCGACGTCGTGTGGTGCCCGTCGCCGGAGTGCCCGGTCAGGTACGCCGTGGTGGTCCCGCTGACCACCGACGACCGGGTGGTCGGGTCCCTTGCCGCCTACGGCGACCACGCCAGCGCCGGGCTGGTCAGGGCCACCGGCGAGGTCGCCGCCTGGGTGGACTCCCAGCTCGAACTGGCCGAGCTGGATCGTTCGCGCACCCTGCTCATGGAGGCCGAGGTGCGGGCGCTGCGCGCGCAGATCTCCCCGCACTTCATCTACAACTCGCTGACCACCATCGCCTCGTTCGTGCGCACCGACCCTGAACGAGCCAGAGAGCTGCTGCTGGACTTCGCCGACTTCACCCGCTACTCCTTCCGGCGGCACGGCGAGTTCACCACCCTGGCCGAGGAGCTGCGCTCGATCGACCGCTACCTCACCCTCGAACGAGCGCGCTTCGGCGACCAGCTCCGCGTCACGCTGCGCATCGCTCCGGAGGTGCTGCCCGTCGCCGTGCCGTTCCTGTGCCTGCAACCCCTGGTCGAGAACGCTTTGCGGCACGGCCTGGAGAGCAAGGACGGCGTCGGGCGCATCGCCATCACCGCCGAGGACGCCGGCGCCGAGTGCCTGATCAGCGTGGAGGACGACGGCATCGGCATGGACCCCGAGCGGCTGAGGCGCATCCTGTCCGGCGACCCCGACGAGCGGTCGGGCACCGGCGGCGTCGGGCTCGCCAACGTCGACGAGCGGCTGCGCCAGGTGTACGGCGACGAGTACGGACTGGTGGTCGAGACCGCCGTCGGCGCGGGGGCCAAGGTGAGCGTCCGCCTGCCCAAATACCGGCCGGGCGTCTCCGTCTAGTCATCGGCGCTGGATAGTTATCGGCGCCGGGCGCCTGACCCGTTGACTTCCCCTGCCCGATTCACCACCCTCTAGGGGGATGAGGAGCAACTTTCGCCAGGTGAGCCGCCTGGGTCGGCGGCCTCTGGGCGCGTCAGGGTGAGCGGCGAGGTGACGGGCCTGCGCGTGCTCGCGGTGGACGACGAGCAGCCGGCGCTTGAGGACCTGGCGTACCTGCTGCGCGCCGACCCCCGCATCGGCGAGGTCGCCCTGGCCCGCGACGGCGCGTCGGCGCTGAAGATGCTCGACCGGGCGATGGCCGACGGCAGGCCGGTCGAGGCGGTCTTCCTGGACATCCGCATGCGCGGCCTGGACGGCGTCGTGCTCGGCCGCCTGCTGGCCCAGTTCGCCCGGCCGCCGCGCGTGGTGTTCGTCACCGCCTACGAAGAGCACGCGGTGGACGCCTTCGAGATCAAGGCCGAGGACTACCTGCTCAAGCCGGTGCGTCCCGAACGGCTCGCCGAGGCCATCCGCAGGGTCTGCGCCGGCATCCCGGGCGGTCCGGGCGCCGGGGAGGAGGCCGCGCGTCCGGCGCCCGAGGGCGACACCATCCCGGTCGAGCTGGCCGGGGTGACCCGGTTCGTCGCCAGCTCCGACGTCCGCTACGTCGAGGCCCAGGGCGACTACGCGCGACTGCACACCGCGAGCGGCAGCCACCTGGTGCGCATCCCGCTGGCCGCGCTGGAGGAGCGCTGGGCCGGCGCCGGGTTCATCCGCGTGCACCGCAGCCACCTGGTCGCGGTCAAGCACATCGACGAGCTGCACATCGACTCCGGCCGCTGCACGGTGCGCATCGGCGACACCGAGATCCCGGTCAGCCGCCGCCACACCCGCGAGCTGCGCGACCTGCTCGTCCGCCGCGCCAGGAAGGGCCGCACCGAATGAACGCCGACCACGAGCCGCGCGAGGAACGGCCGCGCGGAGTGAGCGCCGACCGTGAGCCGCGCGAGGAACGGCCGCGCCGGGTGGGCGCCGACCGCGAGCCGTCGCCGCCGGCCTCCGCTCGCGGGGACCGGCCGCAGGACGGCGGGTGGCGGCGCATCGCCCCGAAGACCCCCGAACGGCCGCGGCGGCAGGTGGTCACCAGCCCGCGCACCACCGCCGCCCGCAGGCCCCGCCAGCCCGTCACCCGGGAGATCGACGAGCAGACCAGCCTCGGCGAGGTCTACATGCGCTCGCTGGTGCGCACCCAGTTCCGGCTGGCGCTGTTCGTCTGCACGGTGCTGTCGTGCGTCATCGGCGGCCTGCCGCTGCTGTTCCTGCTGGTCCCCGGCCTGCGTGAGGTGCGCCTGCTCGGCGTGCCGCTGCCGTGGCTGGTGCTGGCCGGGCTCATCTACCCGGCGTTCGTGGCCGGCGCCTGGCTGTACGTCCGCCAGGCCGAGCGCAACGAGCGCCACTTCGCCGACCTGGTCGAGCGCCGATGACCCGCCGTGTGAAGCCTTCCCGCGTCCAGAGGGGAGCACGGCGCTGAACGCCGGGCTCGGGGTGACGGCGGTGGTGGTGGTCATGGTGGCGGCCATCCTCATCGGGGCTTTCGGCCTGCGGCTGTCGCGCACCACCTCCGACTTCTACGTCGCCTCGCGCACCGTATCGCCGCTGTGGAACGCCTCGGCGATCGGCGGGGAGTACCTGTCGGCGGCCTCCTTCCTCGGCATCGCCGGGCTGATCCTCGCCTACGGGGCCGACATGCTGTGGCTCCCGGTCGGCTGGACCGGCGGCTACCTGGTGCTGCTGGTGCTGGTGTCGGCGCCGCTGCGCCGCTCGGGCGCCTACACGCTGCCCGACTTCGCCGAGGCCCGGCTGGAGTCGATGGCCGTGCGGCGCATGGCGAGCGTCCTGGTGGTGCTGATCGGCTGGCTGTACCTGATGCCGCAGTTCCAGAGCGCCGGCCTGGTGCTGCGCACGATCACCGGCGGCCCCGCGTGGGTGGGCGGCCTGCTCGTGGCCGTCGTCGTCGCGGTCAACGTCCTGTCCGGCGGGATGCGCTCGATCACCTTCGTCCAGGCCTTCCAGTACTGGCTGAAGCTGACCGCCCTCGCCCTGCCCGTGGTGTTCCTGCTGTTCGCCTGGTACGCGCACGGCAGGCCCGCGCCCGAGGGGGACGCGCCTCCGGTGTTCGCCGCCCCGGTCACCGTGACGATGGGCGTCGACGTCACCATCGGCGTCCAGCGGCCGGTCGAGGTCACCGCGAGGGGCCGGGTGGACGGCCGCGTCCTGCGGGGGGAGCGCCTCACGCTGGCGCCCGGCCCGCACACCGTCACCGCCGACACGACGCTCGGCTTCCCGGCCGGGGCCCTGGTGCCGCACGCCGAGAACCTGCCGGTGCTCACCGACCACGAGTGGGCGCTGCCCCTGCACGGCCGGGAGCACCCGCTGTACGCGACCTACTCGCTCATCCTGGCCACCTTCCTCGGCACCATGGGACTGCCGCACGTCCTGGTGCGCTTCTACACCAACCCCGACGGGCGGGCCGCCCGCCGCACGACCCTGGTCGTGCTGACCCTGCTCGGGGCCTTCTACCTGCTGCCCGCCATCTACGGCGCGCTCGGCCGCCTCTACACCCCCGAGCTGCTGATGACCGGCCGCACCGACGCGGTGGTGCTCACCCTGCCCGCGCGCCTGGTCGGCGGGACGGCGGGCGAGGTGCTCGGCGCGCTGGTCACGGCCGGGGCGTTCGCCGCGTTCCTGTCCACCTCCTCCGGGCTCGCGGTGTCGGTCGCGGGCGTCATCGGCCAGGACATCCTGCGCGGGGGAGTGCAGTCGTTCCGCGCCGCCACGCTGATGGCGGTGGTCGTGCCGCTGGTGCTGGCGACCTCCGCCCGATCTCTCGCCGTCGCCGACGTGGTCGGCCTGGCTTTCGCGGTCGCCGCGTCCTCCTTCTGCCCGCTGCTGGTGCTCGGCATCTGGTGGCGGCGGCTGAGCGCCGCGGGGGCGATGGCCGGTCTGCTCACCGGCGGCGGCCTGGCCAGCGCGGCCGTGATCGCGGTCATCACCGGCGGCCCGTACACCGGCTGGACCGGGGCGCTGCTGGCCCAGCCGGCGGCCTGGACGGTGCCGATCTCCTTCGCCGTCATGATCGTCGTGTCGCTGCTGACGCCCGGAGGCGTCCCGCGCGGCGTCGCCCGCACGATGGTGCGGCTGCACACGCCCGAGACGCTCGACGTCAACCGCGGCGACTGGCGGCCGCGCTCCACCTGAGCCGCCGCATGGGCCGGCCGCCGGGGCCAGGGGTACGGGCGATCATGCGCAGGGGACCATTCGCCGGGGTAAGGGGGCGGGCGACCATTCGTCGCAGGGATCGCGCCTTTGGGCGCAGGTCCGCGCCAGATGAGCGATCCTTCGGTACGACTTGGCGACCGCATGCCCCGTACCCCTGCGCAGCGGCGGGTGGGTGCTTCTACGGTATGGCGTGATTCAGATCACAACGTTGGAGGTCTCGTGACCACTCGACAAGACGAGTCGTCCGAATACGAACAGGTGCAGGCCGGCGCCGATTTCCAGGAGTTGCGCCGCCGTTACCGCAGCTGGGCGTTTCCGGTGACCATCGCCTTCCTGGCCTGGTACCTGCTTTACGTGATCCTGTCCGGCTGGGCGCGCGGGTTCATGGGCACCAAGGTCTTCGGCAACGTCAACGTGGCGCTGATCTTCGGCGTGCTGCAGTTCGTGTCGACGTTCCTGATCGCGTGGGCGTACGCCCGGCATGCCGACAAGAAGCTCGACCCGCTGTCGGGCAAGCTGCGCGACGAGATGGAGACCACGACCCATGAGTGACCACGCGCTGTCGATCACCCTTTTCGTGATCTTCGTCGCCGCGACGCTGGGCATCACGTTCTGGGCGAGCCGCAACACCAAGAGCGCCACCGACTACTACGCGGGCGGACGCTCGTTCACCGGTGTGCAGAACGGCCTGGCCATCGGCGGCGACTACATGTCGGCCGCGTCCTTCCTCGGCATCGCGGGCATCATCGCGCTGTCGGGCTACGACGGGTTCCTCTACTCGATCGGCTTCCTGGTCGCCTGGCTGGTGGCGCTGTTGCTCGTCGCCGAGCTGATGCGCAACTCCGGCAAGTTCACGATGGCCGACGTGCTGGCCTTCCGGATGAGCCCGCGCCCGGTGCGCACGGCCGCCGGCGTGTCGACGATCACGGTCAGCATCTTCTACCTGCTGGCGCAGATGGTCGGCGCCGGCGCGCTGGTCGGCCTGCTGTTCGGCATCACCTCCGACGCCGGCAAGATCGGCACCATCGTGGTGGTCGGCCTGCTGATGATCATCTACGTGGTCGTCGGCGGTATGAAGGGCACCACCTGGGTGCAGATCGTCAAGGCCGTGCTGCTGATGACCGGCGCCGCCCTGGTGACCCTGCTGGTGCTCGGCCACTTCGGGTTCAACCTGTCGAGCCTGCTCGGCAACGCGGCCCAGCAGAGCGGCAAGGGCGACGCCTTCCTCAACCCGGGCCTGAAGTACGGCGTCGAGGCCAAGGGCCTGGTCAGCAAGCTCGACCTGATCAGCCTCGGCCTGGCCCTGGTGCTCGGCACCGCCGGCCTGCCGCACATCCTGATCCGCTTCTACACCGTGCCGACCGCCAGGGACGCCCGCAAGTCGGTCCTGTGGGGCATCGGCATCATCGGCGTGTTCTACCTGCTCACCCTCGTGCTCGGCTTCGGCGCCGCCGCGCTGGTCGGCAGCAAGGCCATCGCCGCGCAGAACAAGGCGGGCAACACGGCGGCTCCGCAGCTGGCGCAGAAGGTCGGCCAGCTCATCTTCGGCGACGTCGGCGGCACGATCCTGCTCGCGGTCATCGCCGCGGTGGCGTTCGCGACGATCCTCGCCGTGGTGGCGGGCCTGACGCTGGCCTCCTCCTCCAGCTTCGCCCACGACCTGTACGCGCACGTCTTCAAGCGGGGCACCGCCACCGAGCAGCAGGAGATCAAGGTCGCCCGCATCGCCGCCTTCGCCATCGGCGCGGTGTCGATCGTCCTTGGCATCTTCGCGCAGAACCTGAACGTGGCCTTCCTCGTCGCGCTCGCCTTCGCGGTCGCCGCCTCGGGCAACCTGCCCGCGATCCTCTACAGCCTGTTCTGGAAGCGGTTCAACACCGCGGGCGCGGTCTCGGCGATCTACGGCGGCCTGGCGTCGGCCGTGCTGCTGGTGATCTTCTCGCCGGTGGTGTCGGGCACGCCGACCTCGCTGTTCCCTGGCGCGGCCTTCAACTGGTTCCCGCTGGAGAACCCCGGCCTGGTCTCGATCCCGATCGGCTTCCTGGCCGGCTACATCGGGACGGTGCTCAGCAAGGAGTACAACGCGGCCAAGTACGCCGAGATCGAGGTGCGGTCGCTCACCGGCGCCGGCGCCGAGAAGGCGACCGGCCACTGAGAACCCTCCGGGGTGGCGCCTTCGGGTGCCTCCCCGGAGCGCTGGGGACATCCTCCCTCAGCCGCCCCGGCCGCGGGTCCGCCCCCAGGAAGACCCCGGCCGGGCACCGTGGCGGCACCGTCGCGGGCGCCCGGCGCCCGTTTCAGGCGATGACCGTCACCGGGTGCTGGACGACGCCGTCGAAGTGGTAGCCCAGCATGTTGAACCGCGCCCGCGCCGGCTGGGTGGCCCCGGTCTCGTCGACGGCCCTGGCCATGAGGATGTGCGTCCCCGGCCGCCTCGGGACCCAGGCCAGGTGCCAGGGCGCCCACGCCCGCGCCGGACGGGGCCCGCGGGTCTCGGCGCGCCGCCAGCTCAGGCCGCCGTCCACGCTCACCTCGACCCGCACGACGCGGCCGCCGCCCGACCAGGAGCGGCCGCGCAGGATGTGCTGCCGCCCGGCCCGCAGCGTGGCGCCCCACGGCAGCTCGAAGGCGCTCTTGACCACCTGGTCGCTCAGCGGGGCGCCGCCGGGCGGGTGGCCGGGCCCGAACATGCGGTAGAAGCGGGTGTTCCACGGCGAGGAGAGCGCGGTGGTGGCGACCTCGATGTCGCCGAGCCACTTGATCGAGGCCACGCCGCTCCAGCCGGGCACCACCAGGCGGGCGGGGAACCCGTGGTCGGGCGGCAGCGGCCGGTCGTTCATCTCGTAGGCCACCAGAACGTCCGACAGCGCCTTGGCGATGGGCAGCGGACGGCGCACGTGCCCGTGGTCGACGCCGTCCTCGACGTACACCGGGTCGAGGCCCCGGGGCATGACGTCGACCGCGTCGGCGCGCACTCCGGCCAGGTCCAGCAGCGTCGACAGCGGCACGCCGCGCCACCGGGCGACGCCGATGGCGCCGAGCCGCCAGGGGATGCCCGCCATGCGCTGGTCCTGCTGGAGGTCGAAGAAGGCCCGCCCGTTGCCGGCGCACTCGATGGCGACGTCCGCGGTCGTCGCGGGCAGGGCCAGCAGGTCCTCGTAGGTCAGGGTGCGGGGGGCGCGCAGCCCGTCCCCGTGCAGCCGCAGCCGCCAGGTACGCGCGTCGATGAGCGGCGTGGTGGTGTGGTTGCGGACGAAGAAGCGGTCGTTCGGGGTGTGGTACCCCTGACCGTGCATGGCCTCCCAGCGGGTCTCGGCGCTGGAGCCGTAGGTGATGAACAGGTCGGGCGGCAGCGGCTTGACGATGGGCTCCGGCGCCTCGGGGAACGCCGCCGGCGCCTCCACGGGGGGCGCTGAGGGCGCGCGGCGCATCCGCGGGACCGGCGCGGCGCTCCTCGCGTGTCCCGGGGCGGGTCTGGTCCTGGTGGCCTCGCCGGTCCGGTCTTCGAGTTCCATGGGGGACCCCCCGTCCGGTCAAACTTGTACCAATTTCCTACCAGGAAACCATGTTATAGGTCCAGTCTACTCCGCGCGCGCCTCCGGCGGGAGGCCCTCGGGCGCGGAGCGGGCGCTCAGCGCCCGAGGAACTCCAGCAGCCGGTCCAGCGGCCAGGTGTTGATCACGTCGTCGCCGGTCAGCCCCGCCCGCTGGGCGATGCCGACGCCGAAGCGCAGATTGTCCATGTGCGGCACGGCGTGGGAGTCGCTGTCGATGCTGAACCGGACCCCGTGGTGGCGGGCCAGCCGCACCAGGTCGGAGGGCAGATCGGCCCGGTCGGGATAGGCGTCGATCTCCAGCGCCGTCCCCGTGCGGGCCGCCGCCGCGAAGACGGCCTCCCAGTCGGCGTCCACCGGCGGGCGCTTGCCGATCTTGCGGGTGGTCGGATGGCCGATGACGTGCACGTGCGGGTTCTCGCAGGCGGCGACGAACCTGCGGGTCATCTCTTCGCGCGACTGGGTGAAGTGCGAGTGCACCGAGGCGACGCAGATGTCGAAGCCCGAAAGCACCTCGGCCGGCCAGTCGACCGTGCCGTCGGGCGCGATGTTCAGCTCGGTGCCGTGCAGCAACCGCATGCCCGGATGCTCGTCCTGGAGCCGGCGCAGCCGCTCGCGCTGCTCCAGCATCTTCTCCAAGGTCATCCGCTGCATGAACAGGTTCGGCGCGTGGTCGGTCACCGCGTAGTAGGCGTACCCGCGCCGCGCCGCCGCCGCGACCATCTCTTCCAGTGTCGCGATGCCGTCGGTCAGGTCGGTGTGGGTGTGCAGGTCGCCCTTGAGGTCCGAAAGCGTGACCAGCTCGGGCAGCGCGCCGCGCAGGGCCGCCTCGACCTCCCCGCCGTCCTCGCGCAGCGGGGGCGGCACCCACTGCATGCCGAGCGCCGCGTAGATGTCCTCCTCGGACTTGGCGGCGATCACCGTCTCGCCCTCGAACAGGCCGTACTCCGACAGCTTCCAGCCGCGCTTGACGCACATCTCGCGCAGCCGCACGTTGTGCTCCTTGGAACCGGTGAAGTACTGCATCGCCGCGCCCCACGACTCGGCGGGCACCAGGCGGAGGTCCACCTGGAGGCCCTGCGTCGTGCGCACCGAGGTCTTCAGCGCCCCGCTCGCGATGACCTCCGCCACGTACGGCTGCGCCTTGAAGTCGGCCATCAGCGACTCGGGGCCCACCGCGAGGACGTCGATGTCGCCGACCGTCTCTTTCATGCGGCGCAGCGACCCGGCGAAGGCGATCTGCTCGGCGGCCGGGAGCGAGGCGATGACCCGCTCGGCCAGCTCCATCGCCACCCCGGCGTGCACCCGCTCGCCGGCCCGCCTGAGCTGCTCGATGCCCTTGAGGAGGTTCTCCTCGGTCTTGGCGCCGAACCCGCGAAGGCCCGCGAGCCGGCCCTGCTCGATCGCCTCCGCCAGCGCCTCGGGCGAGTCGATGCCGAGCTCGCGGAAGAGGAACACGGCCTTCTTGGGCCCGAGGGAGGCGATGCGCGTGAGCAGGCGCACCCCCTCGGGCACCTCGGCGCGCAGGGCGTCGAGCTGGCGGAAGCTGCCCCGCTGCAGGAACTCCTCGACCTTCTTCGCGATCGCCTCGCCGACGCCGGGCACCTCGCGGACGTTCACCCGCGAGATGTCCCCGGGATGGCCGGCGATGGCCTTGGCGGCCTTCTGGTAGCTGCGCACCCGGAAGGCGTCGCCGCCGGTCATCGCGAAAAGATCGGCATACTCCTCAAGCGCCGCCGCAGCGGCGTCGTTGGCCCGCCCCATGGGGGCCAGCTTACGAAGGCCCCCCGACAATTCCGCCCCCGGGACCCGCCGGCGCGCCTTGGGCCTTCCACGGCCGAGCCCGCCTCCCCAGGGGAGGCGGGCTCGGGGGACGTCCGGCGGGAGCGTCACCCATGCGACGTCAGTGGATCACCGAGCGGGTGATGTAGGGCTCGGCGAGGTGGGCCAGTTCCTCTTCGGTGAGCTTCAGCTCGACCGCCGCGACGGCGTCGTCCAGGTGGTGCTCCTTGGTCGCGCCGACGATCGGGGCGGTCACACCGGGCTGGGAG
Source organism: Sphaerisporangium sp. NPDC004334 (assembly GCF_053602655.1). Classification (NCBI taxonomy): domain Bacteria; kingdom Bacillati; phylum Actinomycetota; class Actinomycetes; order Streptosporangiales; family Streptosporangiaceae; genus Sphaerisporangium; species Sphaerisporangium sp. NPDC004334. The sequence goes on along the minus strand of NZ_JBSGDZ010000012.1, from coordinate 213,287 downwards.
AGCAGCCAGGCCAGCGCCACCCGTGCCGCGGGGACGCCGCGCTTGCCCGCCGTCTCGGCCACCCGGGTGAGGACCTCGGCGTCGCCCGGCCCGCCGTACAGGTGCCCGATGCGCCAGTCGACGCCCGAGCGCGTCGTCCCCTCCTGCGGCACGTCCGCCCGCGCCAGCAGCCCGCGCGCCAGCGGGCTCCACGGGATCAGCCCGACCCCCTGGTCCAGGCAGAGCGGGATCATCTCCCGCTCCTCCTCCCGGTAGAGGAGGTTGTAGTGGTTCTGCATGGTCACGAACTTCGTCCAGCCGTTGACCTCGGCCACGTGCTGGGCCTTGGCGAACTGCCAGGCGTACATGGTGGAGGCGCCGATGTAGCGCGCCTTGCCCGACCGCACGACGTCGTGCAGCGCCTCCATGGTCTCCTCGATGGGGGTGAAGTCGTCCCACCGGTGGATCTGGTACAGGTCCACGTGGTCGGTGCCGAGCCGCCGCAGCGAGGCGTCGATGCCGTCCAGGATGTGCTTGCGCGACAGCCCGCCGTCGTTGGGCCCCTGCCCCATGGGGAAGAAGACCTTGGTGGCCAGCACGTAGTCCTCGCGGCGCGGGAAGATCGTGCGCAGCAGTTTGCCGGTGACCTCCTCGCTGGCGCCCTGCGAGTAGGTGTCGGCGGTGTCGAAGAACGTCACGCCGGCCTCGGCGGCCCTGCGCACCAGCGGCTCGCTGTGCTCCTCGTCCAGCACCCAGTCCTGCCAGCGCGCCGGATCCCCGTAGCTCATCATCCCGAGGCAGATGCGCGAAACCTTCAGCCCGGTCGTGCCAAGCCTGACATATTCCATAATCGATCCCTCCTCTTGGACATCTCACCACGAACGCCCGGAAGGTCGGCCACCATCGCCGACCTTCGCGGCATCGCTCCGTGGTACCGCTGACGCCGGGGCGGGCATGAGACTGATCGCTACCATGGCATGGTCAACATGCCGGGGAAGCCGAGCGAGGTGTCATGACGACCGAAGGTCCGCGAGCGGTGAGCCCCTCCGAGCCGCTACGGCCGGAGCCGGTCCCGTCCGGGCCGGTGTCGTCCGGGCCGGTGTCGTCCGCGGAGAGCGCAGCCGCCGCGGCCACCGCCTTCGGGCTCGGGTTGCACCATGTGCAGCTCGCGTCGCCGCCGGGGGAGGAGGAGGTGTGCCGGGGGTTCTACGTGGGCGTGCTCGGCATGACGGAGGTGAAGAAGCCGCCGGAGCTGGCCGGCCGGGGCGGGCTGTGGGTGCGCGCGGACGCGCTGGAGATCCACCTGGGGGTCGAGCAGGACTTCCGGCCGGCGCTCAAGGCGCATCCCGGCATCCTGGTGGCCGACCTGGACGCGCTGGCCGAACGGCTCACCGCCCACGGCGTCGCCATCACCTGGGACGACGCCTTTCCCGGGTACCGCCGCTTCTACGCCGCCGACTGCCACCGCAACCGCCTGGAGTTCCTCACTCCCCGCACCGGCTGACGCCCGGCCCTCCGTCGCCACCGGCCGGCGCGCCCGCCCCTCTCGCCGCGTCGAGGCGACGGTGCCCGGGTACGGCGGAGCCGGCCTCCGGCCCTGGCCATCACGCTGCGAGTGGCCTGGCTCGGCGGCCCGGAGCAACTCGGCGAAACATCGTTGCCGGATTTGGTGCGATATTTCTAGCTTCGTTCCATGAGTCTTCCTGGTGAGCCCGACAGTGCCGGTCCTGGACGTGGCGGCGAGCGATTACGGCGGCATCCGGCGGCGCGAGCCGCCCACCGGCTGTGCCGGACGCTGGAGCGGCACGGCATCACCGCCGAGGTCCACGAGGGCAGGGGCCTCGCGCTCGTGTCGGTCTGCGTGGACCTGGTGGCCTGGACCGACCGGGGCCCGGCCGGCGACCCGGTGACCGCCGCCCGCCGCGTCGCCGACCGGTACACCACCCTCCGCCACGGCCGCCCCGCCCCCTCCTCACCCGAGCCGGCCCCCGCCCCCTCCCGGCCCGAGCCGGCCCCCGCGACGGCCCCGGCCTTCCGCTGATCAGAGGGTGGCGTGGACCTCCCCGACGGGGCGGCCGCCGCCGAGGACGGGAGCGGTGGTGAGGGACTCGGCGCCGGCGGTCGCGGCGCCGATCTCCGCCAGGGCGGCCAGGGCGATCGCCGAGGTCGCGCGCGGCCCGCCGTCGATCACCTTGACGGCCACCGCGTGCCCCTCCGAGGTGGCGGCCACCAGCACTCCCTCCGCGCCGCCCTTCACCACGGTCCCCGGCAGGGCGCGCATCAGCTCGGTGTTGACGTGCCCGGTGCCCCCGACGTACTCGGGGTGGGCGCGCATGGCGTCGGCCACGGCGCGCTCGGGTGTGCCCTGCGGGGCGACGGCGAGCGCCCGCACGGCGCGGGCCAGGCCGGCCAGGGAGAGCGCGAACAGCGGGGCGCCGCAGCCGTCCACGGCCGTGTGCGGGCTCTTCTCGCCCGACAGCCGCTCGACGGCCGAGCGCGCCCGCCGCTGGAGGGGGTGGGCGGCGGTGAGGTAGGAGGCGGCGTCCCAGCCCGCGGCGGCGCAGGCCATGAGCATCGCCGCGTGTTTGCCCGAACAGTTCATCCGCACCCTGGCGCGGTCCTCACCGGCCCTGACCATGGCGTGCCGGGTGGCCTCGTCCTCGGGCCAGTCGGCGGGGCAGCCCAGCGCGGAGGGGCCGAGTCCGGCCTCGGCGAGCATCGCGCGGACCAGTTCGGCGTGGAAGTCCTCGCCGGTGTGGCTCCCGGCGGCGATCGCCAGGCGCGGGCCCGCGAGGGCCGCGCCGGACTCCAGGCATGCCAGGGCCTGGAAGGGCTTGGCCGAGGACCGGGGGAGCATCGGCTCGTCCACGGCGCCGCGCGCGAGCGCCAGGGCGCCGTCGGGCGCGAGGGCGGCGACGCTGCCGAAGTGGACGCTCTCGGTGAAGCCGGACCTGACGACCTCCGCCAGACGCGCGTACATGTGGTGCCTTTCTCGAAGGGGAAAAGGGGGGCGGGGGGCGCCGGTCAGGCGTGGAGGGCGGCCTCCGGGGCGCCGGAGGCGGCCGCGGCGGCGCGCCGGGCGGCGCCGGCCTGGCGGGCCTCCAGCGTACGGGCCAGCTTGGACAGCGAGGCGTTCACCACCAGGTACACCAGGGCCACGACGATGTAGGTCTGGATGAGCAGGTGGTTGAAGTTGGCCAGGATCTTGCCGCTGTAGAGCAGTTCGGCGTAGCTGACGACGAAGCCCAGCGAGGTGTCCTTGAGTAGGCCCACCGACTGGCTGACGATGGACGGCAGCACGCGCCGGGCCGCCTGGGGCAGCACGATGAGGCGCATGGTCTGCCCGCGCGTCAGCCCGACCGCGAAGCCCGCCTCGCTCTGGCCGCGCTCCACCGACAGGATGCCCGCCCGGAAGATCTCGGCGAAGGCCGCCGCGTTGGACACCGACAGCGGCACCGCGAGCTTCCAGAACAGCGGCAGGTCCAGCCCGTACCGGGGGAGCGCGAACAGCACCACGTAGACCAGCAGCAGCGCCGGGATCGTCCGGACGACCTCGACGTAGCCCCCCGCGGCCCAGCGCACCGGGCGCCGCGGCGACAGCCGCCCGAGCGCGAGCACCAGCCCGCCGGCCATGGCCAGGACGGCGCAGACCGCGGCCGCCAGGACGGTGGACCACAGGCCGCCGAGCAGGTAGCGCCACATCGGCCAGGTGGCGTAGGGCTGCCAGCGGGCGGCGTCGAGCTGGCCGTTGGCGGCGAACTGGCGCACGGCCAGCGCGAGCAGGGCCAGCAGCGCGAGCGCCGTGAGGTAGGTGGCGGCGCGGGTGCGTCGCCGGGCGCGCGGCCCGGGCTCGTCGAACAGCAGGCGGCCGCTCATCGGCGCACCGCCCGCCGGGCCGGGAGCGCGTCCGCTCGGCGGGCCGGGAGCGCGTCCGCTCGGCGGCGGACGGGCGACGCTTCGCGCGACGTCGAGGTGAGGCCGCTCATCGGTGCACCGCCAGTCTGCGTTCGAGCACGCCGGTGGTGAAGCCGGCCAGCGACGACAGCAGCATGTAGGCCACTCCGGCTCCCACGAAGATCGGGATCGGCCGGGCCTCGACGAGGTTGACCCGGTTGGCGGCGGCGGTCAGCTCCACCACGCCGACCGCCGCCGCCAGCGAGGTGTTCATCGTGAGCATGATGAAGATGTTGCCGAGCGGCTGGACGACCGTGCCGAGCGCCTGGGGGAGCACCACGTGGCGCAGCGACCCGGTGAACCCCAGCCCCAGCGCCCGCGCGGCCTCGCCCTGCCCGGAGGGCACGGCGTTGATCCCCGAACGCAGCGCCTCGGCGACGTACGCGGCCTGGTACAGCGCGATCACCACCACGGCCGTCGTGAACAGCCCCGCCTGCACGCCGATCTCCGGCAGCCCGAAGACCGCCAGGATCAGCAGCACCAGCAGCGGGATGTTCTGCAGCGTCTCCACGTAGACCGTCCCCGCCGCGCGCAGCACCGGTACCGGGCTGACGCGCGCGGCGGCGACGAGGGTCCCGGCCACGGACGCGCCCGCGAACGCGAGCAGCGTGAGCTGCAGGGTCACGAGCAGGCCGTCCCACAGCGCCGGGAGGTTGCCGGTCAGGGCGTCCATCGGCGGCGGCGCCTAGGAGCCGGGGACCGAGCCGATGGCCGGCGGCGCCGGCGGCTCGCCCTGCACGACCGTGCCGATGGACTTCTTCCACGCCTCCTGCCACAGCCCGGCGTCCTGGATCTTCTTCAGCCAGTCGTTGACGAACTTCTTCATCTGGTCGTCGCCGTGCTTGAGCCCGATGCCGTAGGGGTCGGTGGTGAACGGCTCGCCGACCACCTGCACCTCGGGGTCGCTCTTGCCGTCGGCGACCAGCAGCGACTGGTCCTGGACGTAGGCGACGCCGCGGTCCTGCTTGAGGGCCTGGATGCACTCGGGGTCGCTGCCGAAGGTCACGATCTTGGCATTCGGGGCGACCTTCTTGATGGCGGGGATGGCCGGGGTGTTGGCGCCGGCGATGACGGTCTTGCCGTCGAGGTCCTCGGGCTTGGCGATGCCCGTCGTGCCCTTCTTCACCGCGACGGCCAGGCCGGAGGTGTAGTACGGCCCGGCGAAGGCGACCTGCCGGGCGCGCTCGGGAGTGATCGTGTAGGTCTGGAAGACCACGTCCACGGTGCCGTTGGACAGCAGCGCCTCGCGGGTCTCCGACGCCGAGTTGACGATCTTGACGCTGGGCTTGCCGATGATGTACTTGGCCAGCATCTTGCCCAGGTCGGCGTCGAAGCCCTCGACCTGGCCGGTCGCCGGGTTCTGCTGGGAGAGCAGCGGCGCGTCCAGCGAGCCGCCGACCAGCAGCTCGCCGCGCTTCTTGATCGTGTCCATCGTGGAGCCGGCCGGGATGTCGGCGGCCGTCGCGACCGGTGCCGAGGGATAGGGGTCGCCCGCCTGGGCGCCGGCGTCGCCCCCGGGAGCGGGCGGGACGGCGGGCGAGCCGTCGCCGCCGGAGCAGGCCGCCGCCCCGGCCAGCGACGCCACGGCCATGACGGTGAGCGCCGCGCGGCGCGTGCGGGACAGTGCTGAGGCGTTTCCGCGCAGCTGGATCATCACTTACCATCCGACTTCATTCGGAATCGAATTTTGATCGGACGATAGAGGTCGATGTCGGCCGAAGTCAATCGATTGCCGCATTAAGTAACATCGTGGTATTCATCTCGTTGTGTCAGGCAAAGGAGATCTGCTCCGTCTCGTCGCGCTAGGTCAGGCCGAGTCCCGCGCCGAGCTGGCCCGGCATTCCGGCCTCGCCCCCTCCAGCGTGTCGCTGCGGGTGGAGGAGCTCATCGACGCCGGCCTGCTCCAGGAGGAGGGCGCCGGGCTGTCCACCGGCGGCCGGCGGCCCCGGCGCCTCAAGCTCGCCCCCAAGGCAGGGCTGCTCGCCGTCGCCGACCTCGGCAGCCACCACGCCCGGCTCGGCCTGGTCGACCTCGCCGGCACCCCGCTCGCCGTCGTCGAGCACGCCTGCGACATAGGGGCCGGGGCGGCCCCCACCCTCGACTGGCTCGCCGCCCGGGTGGAGGAGCTCGTCGCCGCCTCCGGCGGCGGTCTGCCGGTGCGGGGCGTCGGCGTCGGGCTTCCCGGCCCGGTCGATCCGGTGGACGGCACGGTGATCTCCCCGTCCCGCATGCCCGGCTGGAACGAGTTCCCCGTCGGCGCCCATCTGGCCGAGCGGTTCGACGTCCCCGTCCTGGTGGAGAACGACGCCAACCTGATGGCCGCGGGCGAGCACCTGGCCTGGCCGGGATGCGCGAACCTGATGGTGCTCAAGGTGGGCACCGGCATCGGCTGCGGCATCATCGCGGACGGCAGGCTGCATCGCGGGCGCGGGGCCGCCGGCGACATCAGCCACGTCAGCGTGCGCGCCGACCGCTCGGTGATGTGCTCCTGCGGGCACTCCGACTGCCTGGAGGCCTACGCCAGCGGCGCCGCGCTGATGGCCGCCCTGGCCGGCCAGGGCATCGAGGTGGACCATCCGGCCCGCATCGCCCGTCTGGCCGCCGACGGCGTCCCCCAGGCCACCAACCTCGTGCGCGGCGCCGGGCGCCTCATCGGCGACGTCCTCACCGCGCTGGTCAACTTCTTCAACCCCGACGCCGTCGTGATCGGGGGCAGCCTGTCGGCGGCCGAGCAGCTCATCGCCGCCGTGCGGGGAGCGGTCTACGAGCGGTGCCTGCCCCTGGCCACGCGCGACCTGCGGATCGACGTCACCCGCGCCGGTCCGAACGCCGCCATCCTCGGTGCGGGGTCGCTGCTGCGCGACGTGGTGCTGTCGGGCGACTGGGTCGAGGAGGCCGCCGCCCGCCCCTGACCGGCCCCGCGACGGTCGTCGGTGCGGTGACCACATACCTTCACCGGGTGCGGCTCTCCGCTCCGGCCATGTGCCGGGAGTGATCGGCGCCGGGTCGGCGGGCCGGGGTACGGCGATGCCGGCGCCGGCGTACGGCGCCCGAGCCGGTGCCGGTGAACGTCGCCGGACGGCGCACTAGATCCAGTCCTTCTTGCGGAACACGACGTACAGGATCGCCGACGCCACCACGATCAGCAGGCTGGAGGTCCAGAAGCCCTCGGCGTGGGAGAACCCCGGGAAGGGGATGTTCTGCCCGTAGAAGCCGGTGATCAGCGTGGGCACGGCGATGATCGCCGCCCAGCTCGTCACCCGCTTCATGATGTCGTTCATGCGGTAGCCCTGCAGGTTCAGATGGGTCTCGTAGACGTTGCCCACCAGGTCGCGCAGCGACTCGGTCCATTCGGACACCCGCAGCACGTGGTCGTAGACGTCCTGGTAGTAGGGGGCCATCTCGGACTCCACCACGCCCAGGTCGCGGCGCATCAGGCTGGTGAGCACCTCGCGCATCGGCAGCACGACCCGCCGGAACCGCACGGTGGTGCGGCGGATGTCGAACATGCGCCGCTGCATGCCCCGGTGGTTGCCCGGGCGCTCGGTGAACAGCTCGTCCTCCAGCGCCTCCACCCGGTCGTCGAGCGCCTGGGCGACGTCGAAGTGGCCGTCCACCACGTAGTCCAGCAGGGTGTGCAGCAGGAAGGACACCCCATGCCCCGCCTTGCCCGGGCTGGCGTCCCAGCGCGCGGTGATCGCGTCGATGTCGCACGAGTCGTCCGAGCGCACGGTGACCAGCGCGTTCTTGGTCACGAAGACAGACAGCTCGGTGAGGTGCAGGGCCGTCGCGTCCTCTCCCAGCCGGACGGCGTACAGCGTGAGGAACAGGTGGGTGTCGTAGACGTCCAGCTTGGGCCGCTGGTGGGGGTGCAGGACGTCCTCGACGGCGAGCTCGTGCAGCCCGAGCTCCTCGCTGATGACCGCGAGCTTCTCCGGTGTGGGCGACAGCAGGTCGAACCACACGGTCGCCGAGGGGTCCTTGAGGTGCTCGGAGACATCGGCGTAGGGGAACCCCTCGGCCTCCAGAACGCCATTGCGGTACAGGCGGGTGCGCACCATGCCCGTCACCTTAGACCCGCACGTCAAGAGCGGCGCAGACCGGCCCGCAACACGAAGACGATCAGGGCCAGCCCGGCGAGGATCTGCGCGCCGAGCACGATGCGGTTGACGTCCACGGCCGGCTGCCACGACACCTCGCCGTCTCTGACGACGTACGCGCCGACCGGGCGGGCGATCGCGCCGCCGCCACCGCCCATGCCGCCGCGCACCTGGCTCCCCACGTCGCCCTGCCCGAAACCGCCGCCGGCGCGTACCGAGACCGCCGGGATGACGGTGGCGCCGTCCTTCTCGTACGGCTGCCCGTACACCCGCTGCGCCCCGGAAAGGTGCTCGAAGAACTCTCGCAGTTCCATGCCCGCCTCCGTGATCGAATCCGCTCTCAGGTCATCATGCCTCTCCAAACCCGCACTTGGTCGGAGTCGAGCCGGTACCGCTAGAAAGGGGGATGTGAACGAGCACGAGAACGCGGACGGCGTCCGCCCAGGGGTACCAGGGTCCGGGGACGGCGCCTTCACGCGCGCGTACGAGATCCGCCGGCCGGCGCCGCACGACGCCCCCGCCGTCTACGAGGTGGTGTCGGCCTGCGACACCGCGGTGCTGGGGCATCCCGACATGACGCCCGACGACGTGGCCGACGTGCTGGCCGACCCGGCGCTCGACCTGGAACACGACGCCTGGCTGGTCCTCCGGCGCGAGGACGGTGGCCCGGCCGGCTGGGCGTACGCCCTGCGCCAGGGGGAGGAGGTCGTCGAGATCGAGGTCTGCTCCCGCGAGGAGGAGGTCCGGGCCTGGCTGTGGGACACCGCGCTCGACCGCGCCCGGCGCGTCACCGCCGAGGAAGGCCGGGCGGAGGCCGAGATCGCGGTCTACCGGCAGGACGAGGCCAAGCGGGCCGAGGCCGCCGCGCGCGGGTTCGCGCCGGCGACGAGCTTCCACCGGCTGCGCGCCGACCACGCCGAGGTGGACCCGGGCTCCCTCCCCGGCGTCACCGTCCACCCGGCGGCAGGGGCGGAGGAGCGGATGCGCGCCGCCCACCGCGTCCACCAGGAGGGTTTCGCGGAGCATTTCGGGTTCGTCCCCAAGGAGTACGCCCGCTGGAAGGCCGACTTCGAGGCCTCCAGCACCCACGACTGGTCCCAGCTCCTGCTCGCCGAGGTGGACGGCGTGCCGGCGGCGATGCTGCTCGGGTCGGACATGTTCGCCACCGACGAGAACTGCGGGTACGTCCGCATCCTGTCGGTGCTGCCGGAGTTCCGCGGGCGGGGGCTCGGCCGGCTGCTGCTCAAGCGGGCCTTCGCCGCCGACGCGCGCCGCGGGAGGGCCGGGACGTACCTGCACGTGGACGCGGGCAACACCACCCCGGCGCTCGACCTGTACCTGTCGGTCGGCATGCGCCCCGTCCTGGCCATCGACGTCTGGCGCCGCGCCCTCTAGGAAACGCGGGAGCGGCGCAGCAGGGGCAGCACGCACGCCGCGCCCACCAGCGCGCAGGCGGCCAGGCCGAACCCGGTCACCCCGATCGCGTGCGAGGAAGGGGAGAGGCTCAAGTACACCGAGCCGAAGGTCGCCACGCCCATCACCTGGCCGAGCTGGAGTGTCGTGGACATCAGCCCGCTCGCGTCCGGCGCGTCCCGCGGCTCCACGCCGGCCAGGGCGACGGTGAACAGCGGGCTGTAGGCCAGCCCGAGACCGGCGCCGGTCACGGCGAGCAGGATCTCCAGCAGCGGCTCGCCCCGGCCGCCGCCGCCGAACACCGGGGACAGTCCCGCGTAGCCGAGGGCCGCGAGCGCGAACCCGGCGAGGATCAGGCCGCGGTGCAGCCGGGCGGGCAGACGCCGCCAGGTGAGGCTCACGACCGCGAACCCCGCCGCGCCGGGCACGAAGGTCAGGCCCGCGCGCAGCGGCCCGTCGCCGATCCCGCCCTGCAGGTGCAGCGCCACGGTGAACAGGAACCCGCCCCAGGTCACCATCGCGAAGAAGACGCCGAGCACGCCGGGGAGCAGGCCGGGGGCGCGCAGGAGCCGGCCGGGCACCAGGGGATGCCGGGCGCGCCGCTCCGCGACGGCGAAGACGCCGAGCAGCGCCACGCCGGCCGCCATCGAGCACCAGCCCCACAGCGGCCAGTGCTGCTCGTGCCCGAGGACCAGGGGGATCACCAGCAGCGACACCGCCGCCGACAGGGAGAGCAGTCCGGGCAGGTCGAGCCCCTGGTCGCGCGGCACGTGGTCGGAGGGCAGCATCCGCGCGCCGGCGGCGAGCAGCGCGAGGCCGATCGGCACGTTGACCAGGAAGACCGGGCGCCACTGGGTGCCGAACAGGTCGGCGGTCACCAGCAGGCCGCCGAGCACCTGCCCGGCGACGATGCCGCCCGCCAGCACCGCCGAGTAGGCGCTGAGCGCCCTGGCCCGCGCGGCGCCCGCGAAGTTGAGCTGGATGATGCTGAGCACCTGGGGCACCATGAAGGCGGCGCCCGCGCCCTGCGCCAGGCGGAACCCGATCAGCGCGCCCTCGGAGCCGGCCAGTCCGCAGGCCAGGGACGCGGCGGTGAACAGGGCCAGGCCGAGCAGGAACATCCGGCGCGGGCCCGACAGGCCGCCCAGCCGGGCCCCGGTGATGAGCAGCATGGCGTAGGCGATGGTGTAGCCGGAGATGATCAGTTGCAGGCCGGAGCCCGAGGCGCCGAGGGCGGCGCGGATCGTCGGGGCGGCGACGTTGACGATCGACACGTCGAGGATCGCCATGAACTGTCCCGCCAGGACCACGGCGAGCGTCCATCCCGGGCCGCGCCTGGACCGCGGGACGGCGGGGGCGAGCGTTGCTACGGAGGTCATGCCAGGAATCGTCGGGCCGTTCCGGTACCGGTAACGAGAGCCTGCCGATCCTGGTAGCGGCACTACCTGGCAAGACGCCGCCCTCCGCGCCATCATGGACCCGTGACGAGGACGGTTTCCAGGCGGGGGGAGCTCGCGGCGTTCCTGCGCAGCCGGCGTGAGCGCATCGCCCCGGCCGACGTGGGCCTGCCGCCGGGCCTGCGCCGCCGCACGCCGGGGCTGCGGCGCGAGGAGGTGGCCCAGCTCGCCGGGGTCGGCGTCACCTGGTACACCTGGCTGGAGCAGGGGCGGCCGATCAACGCCAGCGTCCAGGTGCTGGACGCCATCGCCCGCACGCTGAGATTCGACACGGCCGAGCGTGAGCACCTCTACCGGCTCGCCGATGTGCCAGAGGTGCCGCAGAACGAGGGCTGCGGCCGGCTGGAGCCCGAGGTGCACACCATCCTGGAGAACCTCGACCCGCTCGCGGCCGTGGTCTACAACAGCCGCTACGACGTGCTCGCCTGGAACTCCACTTACGCGCTGCTGTTCCCGATGCTGGTCCGCGGCGACCTGCCCGAGCGCAACGCCATCTGGCAGTGCTTCACCTGTCCCGACTGCTGCAACCCGGTGCGCAACCTCCAGGACGAGCGCGGCCTCATGGTGGGCATGCTGCGCGCGGCCTTCGGGCGCCACCTCGGCGAGCCGTCGTGGGTCGGCTTCGTCCGCAGGCTCTCGGCGGCCAGCCCCACCTTCGCCCGGATGTGGGCCAGCCACGACGTGGCCAAGCCGGGCACGCGCATGAAGATCTTCCAGCGGTCCGGCGTCGGCCTGGTCCGCATGGCCTCCACCAGCCTGACCCTGGCCACGCCCCCGGAGACCCGCGTCGTCGTGTACACGCCCATGGACGACGAGAGCCGCGGGCGCATCGAGTGGCTTCGCGCGCACCCGGACGTCCCGGCCGGCGACCACACCCACTGACCGGGGAGAACCGGCGGCCGGTGTCGGGTCTGTCGTGGTTTATCCGATCGTGACTTGACGGCGGATGTGACGCGCGAGTTACATGAACCTACCCCCGTAAACGTTTTCAGTGGTCTTTCCGGAGAGCTGTAAACGTTTACTTTCCCCATGGACCGAGGTGACACGTGAGTGACGGGCCGACCATCACGACGATCGCCCAGCGCGCCGGCGTCTCCATCGCCTCGGTGTCGCGCGTCCTCAACGGCCTGCCCACCAAGGCCGAGACCGAACGGCGGGTGATGAGCGCCGCCCGCGAGCTCGGCTACGTGCCGAACTCGGTGGCCAGGTCGCTGAAGTCCCGCCGCAGCAACCAGCTCGGGTTCGCCATGGCCGACATAGGCAACCCGGTGTACCTGGCGATGATCCGCGAGATCCAGCCCGTGCTGAGGGCGGCCGGCTACCGCCTGGTCCTGCACTCCACCAACGCCGACACCGATGACGAGATCGACGTGCTGCGCGGGCTCGGCGAGCGGTACATCGACGGGCTCATCATGATCCCGCTGCGGGTGACCGGCGAGCACCTGAAGATGTTCGCCGCGGCCCGCGCGCCCGTCGTCGTCATCGGCTCGGTCCCCGAGGGCACCCCGGTCGACAACGTGCGCACCGATTCCCGCGAGGGCGTGCGGCTGGCCGTCGAGCACCTGCACGGGCTCGGCCGCCGGCGCATCGGCTTCGTCAACGGCCCGCTGGACACCGTGCCCGGCGCCGCCCGCGCCGCGGCCTACGCCGAGGCGGTGCGCGCCCTCGGCCTGCCGCACGACCCCGCGCTGGCCGAGGTCGGCGACTTCTACCGCGCCGACGGCGCCCGCGCCACCGCCCGGCTGCTCGAACGCGCGCCGGACGTGGACGCGCTGCTGTGCGCCAACGACCTGATCGCGCTCGGCGCACTGGACGTCCTGCGCCGCGAGGGACGCCGGGTGCCGCAGGACGTCGCCGTGGCCGGCATGGACGACACCGACCTGGCCACGCTCGCCTGGCCCCCGCTGACCAGCGTGTCGCTCGGCTCGCCCGAACGCGGCCGCGCCGCCGCCGAGCTGCTGCTGGACCGGCTGGCCAGCAGGGACCGCGAGCCCCGCGTCGTCACCGTCGAGCCCCGCCTGGTCGTCCGCGCCTCCACCGCGGGCGACGACGCCCCCGGCGAGCCCCCCGCCGTCGACGCCTCGGCCGTAGACACCCCGGCTCGCGATGTCCCGGGCCGCGACGCCTCCGCCGTCGAAGAGGGCGTCGGCGACTCGGGGCGGGAGGCGCCGTGACCCTGACCACGCGGACGACCCGGCGGCCCGCGGCGGGCCGGCGCGCCGGCGGCGGCGAGGCCCGGCGCGGGCGCGAGACGCTCGCCCTCATGCTGCCCGCCCTGGTCCCGGTGCTGGTGTTCAGCGTCGGCCCGTTGCTCTACGGCATCTTCCTCGCCTTCACCGACGCCCGCTCCGGGCGCAACTCGGTGACCTCGTTCGTGGGCCTCGCCAACTTCGGCGACCTGTTCGCCGATGGCGACTTCTGGGAGTCGTTCCGCATCGGGCTGGTCTGGGCCGTCTCGGTGACCGTGCTGCAGTTCGCCGCCTCTCTCGGGCTGGCGCTGCTGCTCAACGAGAACCTGCGGTTCCGGGCGTTCGCCCGGGTGCTCGCCCTGGTGCCCTGGGCCATGCCGCCGGTCGTCATCGGCCTGATGTGGCGCCTGGTCTACCACCCGAACGCGGGCATACTCAACAGCGTCCTGCAGCAGGCCGGCCTGCTGGACCACAACATCGACTGGCTCAACGACTTCTCCATCGCGCTGCCCGCGGTGATCGTCGTCGGCGTGTGGACCGGCATGCCGCAGACCACCGTCGTCCTGCTGGCAGGCCTGCAGAACGTCCCCGGCGAACTGCACGAGGCCGGCCACATGGACGGCGCCTCCACCTTCCGCCGCTTCTGGAGCATCACCCTGCCCCAGCTGCGCCCGATCATCGTCACCATCACCTCGCTGGACTTCGTCTGGAACATCAACCAGTTCGGCCTGGTGTACGTGCTCACCCAGGGCGGCCCCGGCGGGCGGACGCGGCTGCCGATGCTGTTCGCCTACGAGGAGGCGTTCCGCTACGGCTTCTTCGGCTACGCCGCCACGCTCGGCGTCGCCTTCGTCATCGTCGTGCTGGCCCTGCTGAGCCTGTACATCGGCCGGCGACTGCGGGAGGCGGAGTAAGAGATGCGCAGGCCCCTGCAGTACCTCGCCCTGCTGGCCTACATGGTCTTCCTGGCGTTCCCGCTGGTCTGGTTGCTGTCCACGGCGCTGAAGACCTCGCGCGAGATGGCGAGCCTCACCCCGGCGTGGATCCCGCGCCACCCCGTGCTGAGCAACTTCGCCGACGCCTTCGCCGAGCAGGACATCGTCGGCAGCGCCCTGCGCAGCCTCGGCGTCGCCGTCGCCACCTCGCTGCTGACGATCGTGCTCGCGCTGCCCGCCGCGTACGCGATGGCCCGCCACCGCTCGCTGCTCAACCGGCTCGCCGTCGGGTGGGTGCTGGTCAGCCAGGTCTTCCCGTTCATTCTGATCATCATCCCGCTGTTCATGGTGCTGCGGACCCTGGACCTGGTCAACACGCTGCCCGGCCTCACCATCGTCCACGTCACCTTCGTCCTGCCGTTCGCGCTGTGGATGCTCCAGGGCTACGTGCGCGCGGTGCCCCGCGAGCTGGAGGAGGCCGCGGCCGTCGACGGCGCCGGGCGGGTGCGCGCCATCGTCCGGGTCGTCGCGCCGCTGCTGGCCCCCGGCGTGGTGGCGACGGCGCTGTTCGCGTTCATCTCCTCCTGGAACGAGTTCCTGTTCGCGCTGGTCGTCCTCAAGGACCCCGGCGTGGCCACGCTGCCCCTGACCCTGGTGAAGTTCACCGGCGCGGAAGGCGTCGTGCGCCTCGGCCCGCTCGCGGCGGCCTCGCTGCTCGCCACGATCCCGAGCCTGGCCTTCTTCGCGATCATCCAGCGGCGGCTGAGATCCGGCCTCATGGCCGGCGCCGTCAAGGGATGACCGGCCATCCCCCCATCCGAGCCAGACCCGCGTGAGGCGGAGCCCGCGGCCATGCCACCCCCCTGATAGGAGAGTCTCTTGCGCACCAGAACCGCACTCGCGGCGGCGGCGGCCGCGATCGCCGCGCTGACGGCCGGCTGTTCGTCCGGCGCCGGCACCACCACCGGCGGCGACGGCGGGACGGTGACCCTGAAGTTCCTCAGCCTCGCCTGGCAGAAGGAGTCCATCGCCGCCAACAAGCAGATCGTCGACGAGTGGAACAAGGCCAACCCCGCCACCAGGGTCGAGTACGTCCAGGGAAGCTGGGACAACGTCAACGACCAGCTCGTCACCTCCTTCGAGGGCGGCGACCCTCCGGACGTCATCCACGACGACTCCCCGGCGCTCGCCGGGTTCGCCTCGCGCGGCTACCTGCTCGACCTGTCGGCCAAGCTGCCCCCCGACCTCAAGAACGACATCCCCCAGCCCGCGTGGGACACCGTCACCTTCGGCGACGGCAAGGGCGGCCAGGGCGTGTACGGGGTGCCGTTCCTGCAGGAGTCGCAGGTGCTGATCGGCAACAAGAAGCTGCTCGACGCCGCCAAGGTGCGCATCCCCACCCCGGACGCCCCCTGGACCTGGGACGAGTTCGCCGAGATCAGCAAGAAGCTCACCAAGGGCGGGAACTACGGCGTCGCCTGGCCGCTGAAGTCCCCGGTCAACAAGGTGCTCAACCTGGCGCTCAACTTCGGCGGCACCTTCTTCCAGGTGGACGGCGCCAAGGCCACCGTCAAGGTGGGCCCCGGCGAGCGCGAGGTCATGCAGCGCATCCACGACCAGCTCTACAAGGACAAGTCGGCCGACCCCTCCGCGCTCGGCATGGGCACCGCCGACCCGCTGCCCGGCTTCTACGCCGGCAAGTACGCCCTGCTGCCCGCAGGCGTCTACCTGCGCCAGCAGGTCGCCGAGCAGGCGCCGGAGGACTTCGACTGGATCACCATCCCGCCGCTCAAGGGCACCACCTCCGAGCAGGGCGCCACCTCCCAGACGCTGTCGGTCGCCGCCGACAGCGAGTACCCCGAGCAGGCGACGAAGTTCATCTCCTTCTTCCTCGACAGCGCCAACCAGGCGAGGCTCGCCAAGGGCGACTGGCTGCTGCCCACCAGCGTCAAGGCGGCGAGCGACCCGTCCATGACGACCAAGGAGAACGGCTGGGACGTCGCCACCGCCTCGGCCAGGAACCTCGTCGTCGCGCCGTACCTGAAGGTCAACGGCTTCGACGAGTGGAAGAGCAAGGTGGCCACCCCCACCCTGCAGCAGTACTTCGCCGACAAGATCACCCTCGACCAGGCGGCGAAGACCCTCACCGACGAGGGCAACAAGGTGCTGGAGCGGTACAGCAGATGAGCCTGACCCGCGCCCGGGGGTGCCTGCTCGGCCTGGCGGCCGGCGACGCCCTCGGGCGGCCCGCCGAGAACCTCCCGCCCGAGGAGATCGCCCGGCGTCACGGCCGCCTCACCGAGATCGAACCGGGCAAGGGCGGCACCGACGACACCGAGTACACCATCTTCGCCGCGTCGCTGCTGTGCCGGTACGGCGCGGCCATGACCCCGGCGGACGTGGCCAGGGAGTACCGCGAGCAGATCATCCCGTCCATCGACGGGCCCATGCGCGGCGCCGGGTTCTCCGAGCTCGGCGCCGTCCAGGCTCTGCGCCGCGGCCTGGCGCCGCCGATGTCGGGCGAGTGGCACCAGCACGGCTGGTCCGACGGCCTGGCCATGCGCGCCGCGCCCTACGGCATCTTCGCGGCCGGCGACCCGGGGGAGGCGGCGCGGCTGGTGGCGGTGGACGGAGTGGTGAGCAACGGCGTCGAGGGCGTGTACGGCGGCCAGGCGGTCGCCGCCGCGGTCGCCGTCGCGATGACCGGCGCCGCGCCCGCCGAGGTCGTCCAGGCGGGGCTCGCCGCCGTCCCCGCGGACTCCTGGACCTCCCGGAACTTGCGCGCGGCGGTGGACGCCGTCGCCGCCGGGTCGGTGGAGCGGCTGTACGCGGCCGTCGTCGTGCGCCACTACCCGTGGACGGACCTCGCGCCCGAGGCCGTCGCGCTCGCCTTCGCCGGCTACCTCATGGGCGCCGGCGAGGTGGAGGAGTCGGTCGTGTCGGCCGCCAACCTGGGCCGGGACGCCGACACCACCGCGGCCATCGCCGGCGCCCTCGCGGGGGCGGGGCGCGGCGAGGCCGCCGTCCCCGCGCGCTGGGCCAGGGAGATCGGCCCCGCCACCGGCCGCTGCCTCCCCGTCGTCGCCGGCCGCCACGTCCTGGACGTCGCCACCGCGCTGTACGCGGCATCCCGGAACGCCCACGCACCCGACGACGAGGCCCCGCGATGACCGCTTCGGCGGGATAGATCGGGATAGAGGAGAGACATGCAATCGGGGGACAGGACCAAGGACGCGCCCGACCCGGCCGCGGACCGGGTCGCGGGCGCCTTCGTCGGGCTGGCCATCGGCGACGCCGCCGGGTGGCCGTCCGCGCGCCACCGCTCCGCGCTGCTCGCGCCGTGGACCAGGCGGCTGGAACGCGAGCTGGACGCCTTCGCCGAGGAGCACCGCCTCACCACGCTCCCCGTGCCGTTCACGCTGAACCAGCCCGTCGAGCCGCTCGCCCTCGGCCCGTCCGACGACGCCGAATGGCTCGCCTGGACCGCGCTGACCCTCCACCAGGACCGCGCCGAGGCCTTCACCGCCCTCGCGGGACGCTCGGACCTGCGGGTGCGCATCTCGGTGCGCTCGGCCCTCGCCAACCTGGCCGCGGGCAAGCCGCCCCCGGTCAGCGGCCACGACAACCCGCACCACTTCGACGACGCCGCCGCCGTGCGCGCCGTGGCCTTCGCCGCCGCCGCTCCCCGCTCCGCCGCCCTGCCGGACCTCGTGCGGGCCGACGCCTCGGTCACCAACGCAGGGGACGGGGTCCTCGGCGCGCTCGCGATGGCCGCCGCGGTCGCGGTGCTCGTCGCGGGCGGGACGATGGGCGCGGCCGTGGAGGCGGCGCTGGCCGAGCTGCCCGGGGACACCGCCATCGGCCACGCCGCCAGGGCGGCCCTCGCGGCGGCCCGCCGGGCGGGCGACCCGTTCGCGGCCGTCCCGGCCCTGGACGCCGCGCTGGTCGACCACGTCTACAGCTACGGGGTCGCCGCCGCGCAGACGGTTCCCGCGGCGCTCGCGCTCGCGGAGGTGTCCGGCGGCTCGCTCACCGCGGCCGTCCCCGCCGCCGCCTGCCTGTCATCGCTCGCCGACTCCGCCCCGGCCCTCACCGGCGCGCTCACCGGCGCCCGCACCGGGCTCCGGGCGCTCCCCGAGGGCTGGTGCGCCGCGGCGCGCACACTCACCGGCTGCGGCCTCCCCGAGCTGGCCGGAGCCGATCTCATCGACATCGCTGGAGGACTGGCATGACGCCGCTGGAGGACCTGCTGACCGACAAGGCCGTCGGATGCGTGACGGGCGCGGCGGTCGGCGACGCCATCGGCGGCGCCACCGAAGGCTGGACGCCCGGCCAGATCCAGGAACGGTACGACGGGTACGTGACGGGCATCGTCCCGCCGTACTTCGAGGACTGGCGCAACGCACGCCCCATCGCGCCCTATCACAAGGGCGACGGCCACATCACCGACGACACCCTCATGACGCACGCCCTCATCCGCGTGTACGAGAAGGTCGGCGGTCACCTGGACGCCTACGCCGCCGCCGACCACCTGGTGCCGGAGATGATGGGCGAGAAGCGCTGGATCCCCGAGCTGGAGGCCGAGGCACTGCCCCTGCAACGGGTCTTCCTCGCCGAGAAGTGGCTGGTCCTGCGCCTGCACTACGGGCACATCGACCCGCGCGAGGCCGGGGTGGGCAACATCGTCAACTGCGGCGCCGCGATGTACATGGCGCCGGCCGGCATCGTCAACGCCGCCAACCCCGACGGCGCGTACGCCGAGGCCGTCGACCTGGCGGGCGCCCACCAGTCCAGCTACGGCCGGGAGGCGGCCGGGGTGCTGGCCGCCGCCGTCGCCGAGGCGATGCGTCCCGGCGCGAGCGCCGACTCGGTCGTGGCCACCTGCCTGCGGCTGGCCCGCGACGGCACCCGCGCCGCCATCGACGCCGTGTGCGAGCGGGCCCGCGGCCTGGACCACTGGGAGGGGTCGTTCGACGCGCTCCGCGAGGCCGTCAAGCCCTACGACACCGTCGCCGACACCTACCGCGACCAGGGCCTCGGGGCGCGGCGGCCGAGCCGGCTGCACAGCATCGAGGAACTGCCGCTGGCGCTCGCCTTCCTGGTCATCGCCAAGGGCGACTATCGCGACACCGTGCTCGGCGGCGTCAACTACGGGCGCGACGCCGACTCCATCGCCAGCATGGGCGGCGCGATCGCCGGCGCCCTCGGCGGAGCCAAGGCGGTGCCCGCCGAATGGCTCGACCCGGTGTCCGAGGCCAGCCGCATGGACCTGGTCGCCCCTGGCCTGGCCATCGCCGAGGTCGCCCGCCGCGTCCACGCCGGCGACCTCGCCGCCCGCCGCGCCCACGAGGCCGCCTTCACCGCCCTGACCTGGGACAACACCCCCGGACTCCCGTCATGAGCGGCGACCGGGCGATCAGGCTGACCTGGGTGCAGCCGGAGGATCTGGTGGGACACGAGCTGCGGCAGGCCGGCGAGGACGGCCGGGGCGCGCAGGCCGCCCCGATCGCCGACCGGTGGCACGCCGCCGGAGGGCACGACGCGCCGCCCCGCGCCGGGGCCTCGCCCGAGCCGCCCACCCCCGAGCTGCGAGCGCTGGCCGCCGAGCTGCTCGACGAGCTGGCGGCCATCCCTTCCCCGCTGCCCGAGCCGTCCGGCCTCGCCGGTATCCGCGCGGCCGCTTCCGCCTGGGCGGGGTCCGGTGCTCCGGACAGCGCGGCCACCCTTGCCCGGGCGGGGTCCGGCGCTCCGGAGCGTCCGGGGGCCCACCCCGATGAGCTGGGCGAGCGGCTGCTGGGAGCGTGGCGCGGACGCGCGGCGGGGTGCGTGCTGGGCAAGCCGGTGGAGAAGATCCCCCGCCAGGGCATCAGGGAGATCGCCGAGGCGACCGGCAACTGGCCGATCCGCGGCTGGTTCACCGCCGAGGGGCTGCCGGCCGAGGTGGCGGCCCGCTGGCCGTGGAACCGGCGCAGCGCCGCCACCTCCCTCGCCGAGACCCTCGACGGCGTCCCCGAGGACGACGACCTGAACTTCCCCCTGCTGGCCCTGTCCCTGCTGGAGCGGCACGGCCGCGGGTTCACCACGGCCGACGTCGCCGCCCTGTGGCTGCAGGAGCTGCCCGCCGGCCGCGTCTTCACCGCCGAGCGCGTGGCCTACCGCAACCTGCTCGACGGACTGGAACCGCCGCGCACGGCCACGTGGCGCAACCCGTTCAGGGAGTGGATCGGCGCGCTGATCAGGGCCGACGTGTACGGCTGGGCCAACCCCGGCGACGTGCGCACGGCGGCGGAGTTCGCCTGGCGGGACGCGCGCCTCAGCCACACCGCCAACGGCCTCTACGGCGCGATGATGGTCGCCGCCATGTGCGCCTGGTCCCTGGTCGTGCCCTCCGGCGACCCGGCCGCGGCGGTGGAGGAGGTCGTGGCCGCCGGACTGTCGGTCGTCCCCGCCGGTTCCCGGCTCGCCCGGGCCGTCCGGGACGCCGTCGCCGACGCGCGCGCCGAACCCGACTTCGAGCGGGTCGTCGACCGCCTGTACGAGCGGCACGGCGGGCTGCACTGGGTGCACACCGTCAACAACGCCGCCCTGGTGGCCGCCGCGCTGACGCACGGCCGCGGCGACTTCACCGCCTCGGTCGCGGGCGCGGTCGCCGCCGGATGGGACACCGACTCGGCCGGCGCCACGGTGGGCTCCATCGCCGGCGGCCTGCTGGGCGCCTCGCGCATCCCGTCCGGGTGGGCGCTCGGCGACCGGCTGGCGAGCAGCGTGCGCGGCTTCGACGGCATCGGCCTCGACGAACTCACCCGCCGCACGCTCGCCGTGGCATCGTGACCACCACAGCGGCGCCGGACGGGCGGACCCTCATAGCGGTGCCGGACGGCCGGAGCCGCACTGAAGTGCCGGACAGGGCGATCGGTACAGCGGCGCCGGACGCGCGAACCCGCAGTGAGGTGCCGGACGGGCGGAGCCTCACTGAGGTGTGGGGCAGGGGAGAGGACAGACCATGATCTCGGTATTCGGCAGCGCGAACATGGACCTGGTGGCCTACACCGCGGTCGTGCCCGGGCGCGGCGAGACCGTCACCGGGCACGCCTTCCGCACGATCCCGGGAGGCAAGGGCGCGAACCAGGCCGTCGCGGCGGCGCGCGCCGGAGCGGCCGCCTGCTTCGTCGGCGCGGTCGGAGACGACGCGTTCGGCCCCGTCATGCGCGACACGCTCGCCGGGGCCGGCGTCGACGTGAGCCGCCTGCGGGTGGTGCCCGGGTCGTCGGGCATCGCGCACATCGTCGTGGACGACGACGGCGGCAACTCCATCATCGTCATCCCCGGCGCGAACGGCACGATCACCGCCCCGTCCGACGAGGACCTCGCCGTCATCGACCGCTCCGACGCGCTGCTGCTGCAACTGGAGCTGCCCATGGAGGCCGTGGTGGCCGCCGCGCGCCGGGCCAGGGTCCCGGTCGTCCTCACCCCCGCCCCGGTCCAGGACCTGCCCCGCGAACTGCTCGACGCCGTCGACCTCATCGTTCCCAACGAGCACGAGGCCGCGGCGATCACCGGCCTGGCCGACCCCGAGGAGGCGCTGAAGGCGCTGCTCGACCTCGTCCCCGAGGCGGTGATCACCCTCGGTGCGGAGGGGGCGCTGTACGGCGCACGGACGGGCCGCCCGCTGCGGGTGCCGGCGGTGCCGGTGCGGGCCGTCGACACCACTGCGGCCGGCGACACCTTCGTCGGCGCGCTCGCCGTGGCCCGCGCCGAGGGCCGGCCGCAGGAGCAGGCCCTGCGATTCGCCGCCACGGCCGCCGCGCTGTCGGTCCAGCGTCCCGGCGCGAGCACCTCGATGCCCACGCGCCCCGAGATCGAGGCGGCCCTCGCGTGACCGGGCCGGAGCCACCCGCGGCGGCGACCGTCGTCACCACACGGGACCACCGAGGAACCGCCGAGGAGGTTCGCGGGGGAGTCGTCAGGCGGACCACGGAGCAGTCGTCACGCAGGACCCTGGAGGAGTCGTCACACGGGATCCCGGAGGAGTCGTCACACGGGATCCCGGAGGAGTCGTCACACGGGACCCCGGAGGAGTCGTCACACGGGACCCCGGGGGAGTCGTCACACGGGACCCCGGGGGAGTCGTCACGCAGGACCACGGAGGATCAAACATGAAAGCCCTGGAAGGCGTCCGCGTCCTGGACCTGGCGACGCTGTTCGCCGGGCCGATGGCCGCGATGCTGCTCGGCGACTTCGGCGCCGAGGTGGTCAAGGTCGAGCACCCGGCCAAGCCCGACCCCTCCCGCGGTCACGGTCCGGGCGGCCTGTGGTGGAAGGTGCTGGGCCGCAACAAACGGGCCATGACCCTGGACCTGTCGACGGCCGAGGGGCAGCGGGTGCTGCTCGCGCTCGCCCGCGACGCCGACGTGGTCATCGAGAACTTCAGGCCCGGCACCCTCGAGCGCTGGAACCTGTCCTACGACCGTCTCCGCGAGGCCAACCCCCGCTTGGTGCTGGCCCGCGTCACCGGGTTCGGCCAGTTCGGCCCGTACGCGCGGCGTCCCGGGTTCGGCACCCTCGCCGAGGCGATGAGCGGGTTCGCCGCGATGACCGGCGAACCGGACGGGCCGCCCACCCTGCCCCCGTTCGGGCTGGCGGACGGCATCTGCGCCCTCGCCACCGCCTACGCCGTCATGGCCGCCCTCCACGCGCGTGAGGGCACCGGGGCCGGCCAGGTGGTCGACATGTCGATCATCGAGCCGATCCTCACCGTGCTCGGCGCCCAGCCGACCATCTACGACCGGCTCGGCGTGGTGCCGCCGCGCACGGGGAACCGCTCGGTCAACAACGCGCCGCGCAACACCTACCGCTGCGCCGACGGCACCTGGGTGGCCGTCTCCACCTCCGCCCAGAACATCGCCGAGCGGGTCATGCGCCTGGTCGGCCGGCCCGAGTACGTCCAGGAGCCGTGGTTCGCCACCGGCGCCGGACGCGTCGAGCACGCCGACGAGCTGGACCAGGCCGTCGCCGCGTGGGTCGGCGCGCGCACCCGCGAGGAGGTGCTGGACGCCTTCGAGCGCGCCCAGGCGGCGGTCGCCCCCATCTACGACGTGCGCGATGTCATGTCCGACCCGCAGCTCGCCGCCCTGGACGCGGTCACCACCGTCGAGGACCCCGGTCTCGGCCCGCTGCGCATGCAGAACGTCATGTTCCGCCTGTCCGCCACGCCGGGCGAGATCCGCTGGCCCGGCCGCCCCCACGGCGCCGACACCGCCGCCGTCCTGGCGGAGCTGGGCCTGTCCGACGCGGACGTGGCGGCCCTGCGGGACAAGGGCGTCGTCTAGCGCGCCGTCGCCCACCCGACATCTGAGGGAGTGATCTGATGCCGACCTGGTTGTACGCGCCCGCGGACCGGCCCGCGCTCGTCGCCAAGGCCCTCGCAGGCCCGGCCGGCGTGGTGATCGTCGACCTGGAGGACGCCGTCGCGCCCGGCGACAAGGACCGGGCGCGCGCCGAGGTCGTCGCGCTGCTCGCGACCCCGAGCCCGCGCGTCCAGATCCGGATCAACGACGTGCGCACCCCGTGCGGGCAGGCCGACCTGCGGGCCATCGGGCCCCTGTGCGCCGGCACCGCGGGCATCCGCGTGCCGAAGACCGAGTCGGCCGCCGGACTGCGCGAGATCGCCCTCGCGGCTCCCGGCGTCGCGCTCCATCCGCTGGTCGAGTCGGCCCTCGGCCTCGAGCTGGCCTACGAGATCGCCACGGCCTGCCCGGCGGTCGCGAGCATCGGGCTCGGCGAGGCGGACCTGCGCGCTGATCTCGGCGTCGCCGACGAGACCGGTCTGGCGTGGGCGCGGTCCCGGATCGTGGTCGCCGCCCGCGCCGCGGGGCTGCCCGCTCCCGCCCAGTCGGTCTACACCGCCTTCCGCGACCTGGAAGGGCTGGCCGCCTCCTGCCGCGCCGGCCGCGCCATGGGGTTCCGGGGCCGCGCGGCCATCCACCCCGCCCAGTTGCCGGTCATCGAGGCCGCCTACCGCCCCACCGAGGAGGAGATCGCGGCGGCCGACCAGGTAGTGGCCGCGGCAGGCGCCGGCGCCGTCGCCCTCCCGGACGGCCGCTTCGTCGACGAGGCCGTCGTCCGCCAGGCCAGGGCCCTGCTCGCCGACGCCGCCCGCCCGCCCGGCGCCATCCCCGCCGGCACGGCCTGATCCGGGTCACGTGCGCGGGAAGGGGTCAGCTGCGCAGGTAGGAGGCGCCGTTGAGGTCGATGATGGCGCCGCTCGCCCACTCGGCGGTGGGCGAGGCCAGATAAAGCACGGCGGCGGCGATCTCCTCCGGACGGGCCACCCGGCCGAACGGGCTCTGGGCGCGGATCGCGTCGCCGCGCGGAGCCTTCAGGTGCTCGTTGGTCATGTCGGTCTCGACGAAGCCGGGCGCGACGGTGCCCACGGAGATGCCGTGCGGGGCGAGGAAGATGGCCAGTGACTGGCCGAGGGCGTTCATGCCCGCCTTGCTCGCCGCGTACGCCGGAGCGTGCGGCTCCCCGCGGAAGGCCCCGCGCGAGGACACGTTGACGATGCGCCCCCCGGACGGCATGTGGGGCACGGCGCACCAGGTGAGGTTGGCCGCGCCCAGCAGGTTCAGGTCCAGCGTGCGCCGCCACGCCTCCTGCCACTCTTCGTAGGACACCTCGGTGATCGGGTGGGGAAGGAAGACGCCGGCGTTGTTGACCAGCACGTCGATGCCGCCCAGCCCGTCGGCCGCCTCGTCCACCATGCGCCGGACCTGCTCGGGGTCGGCGATGTCGGCCTGGACGACCACGTGCCCGCCGCCCGGCAGCCCGGCGCGCGTCCGCTCGGCCAGCTCGGCCGAATCCCGGTGGTGGACGGCCACGCGGTCGCCCTCGCCCGCGAACGCGGCGGCCACCGCACGTCCGATGCCCCGCGACGCCCCGGTCACCAACACTGCTCGTCCGCTCATTTCGCACAAGCTAGCAACTTCGCCCGGCCGGCCCACCGCCGGGCGGTACGCCGAGTTCGTCCGCACCACGGTACGGCCGGGCCGTCACCGTCCGTCCGGTCCGCTCCCCACAATGGCCCGGCGATGGCGGCCGGGCGGTCCGACGATCCCGGCGGGCCGGGCCGGAGGGCGCCGTCCCTATGATGGTCGGCCGTTCCGCCGGCCCGCCCCACGAGGAGAACGCATGGAGGTCCACGACCTGCCGGACGCGGAGGATGCGCTCGCGCACGCCGGGCCCACCCGCCACGATCCGCCGGACGACGCCCTGCCGGGGCGGGATCTTCACGACCTTTCGGCCGGGGGCGGCGTACTCGGCCGGGTCGAGCGGGTGGCCCGGCGGGCGTTGCGGCGCTACGACGTCGGGCCGGACGCCGAGGTCACGCTGATCAACGTGTCGGAGAACGCGACGTTCCTCGTCGCCGACGCGGGACGCCGGCTGATCCTGCGGGTGCACCGTCTCGGCTACCACTCGCGCCAGGCGATCGCCTCCGAACTCGACTGGCTCACCGCGCTGCGCGAGGAGGCGGGCGTGCCGACCCCGCGGGTCGTCCCCGCGCTGGACGGCTCGCGCGTGGTCGGCGTCGCCGACCCGGGCGCGGCCCCGCGCGACTGCGTGATGTTCGCCCATGTTCCCGGCGCCGAACCCGCCGAGCACCGCCTGGGCGAGCACTTCGGGCCGCTCGGTGCGATCACCGCGCGCATGCACCTGCACGCCCGCCGCTGGCGGCGGCCGGCCTCGTTCACCCGGTTCCACTGGGACGAGGACGCCGCCTTCGGCCCGCGCCCCCGCTGGGGCCGCTGGCAGGACGGCGCCGGCGTCGGCCGTGAGGAGCACGCGGTGCTCGGCAGGCTGGAGGCCGCCCTGCGCGACCGGCTGACCCGGTTCGGCAAGGGCCCCGAACGGTACGGACTGATCCACGCCGACCTGCGCCTGGCCAACCTCCTGGTAGGCGGCGCCGCGAGCGGGGGACGGGCGGCCACGGCCGCACCGCCCGGCGGCGCGGGTCACCCCGGAGAGTCCACCGCCGGGGCGGCCGTACCGTCCCCCGATGCTCGGCCGGTCGACCCGGGAACGGCGGGCGTGACGGTCATCGACTTCGACGACTGTGGCTTCGGGTGGTATCTGTACGACCTCGGGGCCGCGCTCAGCTTCATCGAGCACCACCCGGACGTCCCCGAGATGGCCGAGTCGTGGGCGGGCGGCTACCGCACCGTCCTCGATCTGCCGCGCGAGGACGAGCGGGAGATCTGGACCTTCATCATGCTGCGCCGGCTGCTGCTGGTCGCCTGGATCGGCTCGCACCCGGCCGTGGACATCGCCCGCGAGCTGGGCGCGGGGTACACCGAGGGCACCTGCGCCCTGGCCGAGCGCTACCTCGCCTCGATCTGACACCCGGCTTCGAGCAAGGCGAAGCGAACCGGCGGCCTGCCCCACGGCCGGACCCGGACCGTGCGCACCTCCCGCCCGCGATCGCGGTGGATCCGCCGCCGGCCGCCGCGAACGGGGGCGTCGGCGCACCGCGACCATGGACGGCCGGGGGCCGCCGGGCGGCGGAAAGTTGCAGACGTACGATGAAAGTTTCCAGCCGGACGGGAACGCCGGCGCGGGGCCGCCGGGCCTACGCGCAGGCCAGGGCGGTGGCTCGCGCGTCCGCGCTGCGACCATGATTGCCCGCCCTCGCGCCAGCCGCATACGGTCGTGGACCAGGCTTTGACACCGTGCCTTACACGGCGTAGGGAGCACGTGATGACCGTTGTACCGGTGAAGCGCAGGCGCTTTACCTCCATCCTGACCGTCACCGCCGCCGTCGCCGCGGCCGCCGTTCTCGTCGTGACCCGCCCGATCCCCGCCGGAGCCCTCGCGACCGGCGGTTTCGACTTCACCCGCGCGACGGTCGCCAACACCGGGCTGCAGGTGCCCTGGGGGCTGGCCTTCCTGCCCGATGGCAGCGGGCTGGTCTCCGAGCGCGGCACCGCCCGCATCATGCAGGTGCGCCCCGGGGCCACGCCCACGGCCGTGGCCACCGTGCCGAACGTCGTGCCGTCCGGCGAGGGCGGCCTGCTCGGCATCGCGGTCTCACCCACCTACGCGCAGGACCAGTACATCTACGCGTACTACTCGGCCAGCGCCGACAACCGCGTGGTCCGCTTCCGTCTGAACGCGCCGGGCACCCAGCAGGTGCTCGTCTCCGGCATCCCGAAGAACAGCTACCACAACGGCGGGCGTCTCGCCTTCGGTCCCGACGGCATGCTGTACGTGACCACCGGCGACGGCGGGACCACCTCCAACGCCCAGAACCAGAACAGCCTCGGCGGCAAGATCCTGCGCATGACGCCGACCGGCGGGGTGCCGTCGTCGGGCAACCCCTTCCCCAACTCGCTCGTCTACACGCTGGGGCACCGCAACGTCCAGGGCATCGCCTGGGACCCGCAGGGGCGGATGTACGCCAGCGAGTTCGGCCAGGACACCTACGACGAGCTCAACTACATCGTCGCCGGTGGCAACTACGGCTGGCCCACCTGCGAGGGCATGTGCAACAACTCCTCCTTCCGCAACCCGTTGGTGACCTGGACCACGGACCAGGCGTCGCCGAGCGGCCTGGCCTACGCCAACGGCACGCTGTTCGCCGCGGCGCTGCGGGGCACGCGACTGTGGACGGTCGGGGTCAACGGCGGCTCGACCGTCGGCTCCCCGGTCGCCGAGTTGCAGGGGACCTACGGACGGCTGCGCGCGGTCGCGGTCGGCCCCGACGGCTGGCTGTGGGTGACCACGAGCAACCGTGACGGCCGGGGGACCCCGGCGAGCACCGACGACCGCATCATCCGCGTCCCTCCGTCGGGCACCACGCCCTCCCCGACGCCGACCGCCACCCCGACGGTGACGCCGACGCCCACGGTGACGCCGACCCCCACCCCCACGCCCACGGTCACGCCCACTCCCACTCCCACGGTGGGACGCGCCTGCGCGGCCACCTACCGGGTCGTCAACCAGTGGTCGAACGGGTTCCAGGGCGAGATCGCGGTGCGCAACTCGGGGACCTCCGCCATCGCGTCGTGGACGGTCACTTTCACCTTCCCCAACGGGCAGACCATCAGCCAGGCGTGGGGCGGCCGGTACACCCAGTCCGGCTCCGCCGTGACGATGCGCAACGAGTCCTGGAACGGCACGCTTCAGCCGAACGGGTCGACCACCGCCGGCTTCAACGCCGGTTGGACCGGGGCGAACGGCGTGCCGGCCACCCTGACCTGCTCCGCCGGCTGACCTGGTGCGGTGATAGGGGGTGACCTGATGCGCTGAAAGCAGGCGCCGGGTGGGCTGACCAGGCGGGCTCGGCGCCTGCGAGCGGTCACTGAACTCCCTGGACCACACTCGCGGAGGCGGCGTCCCGCGACGCCGCCTCCGCCGTCATCCTCCGGACACCGGCGGCATCCGCGGCATCTCACGGTCCCGTGGTCGCCGCCGGTGATGGTCGTTCGGTCCTTCGCCCACCGCGCCGACCGATCAGGCCCGGGACGGCGCCGGTGGGACGAATGGCGTCTTCGGCGGCCGAACGGACCTCCACCCGCCTTCCGGGCCCGCGGGTATCTCTGAGAGGCGTGCCGGGCGTGCGCGCTCCACGCCGTGCGGGCCGCGAACGGGCCGCGAACCGCTGCCCTGTCGGCGTTCCGTGGGCCTGGCTCCTGCCGTGGCGGCCTTCGGCAAGGAAGCTGGAGCCACCTTTTCGATCAATGCCCGCCATGGTCACGTAATGTGATAGCTATGTGACGGCATGCGATCGGTAACGGGTGGTGTGCGACCGCCCGCACAACGCTATGGAGATGGTAATGCTCGTCAGCGTCCTGGCGGTTGCGGCCGCGGTCGGGGTGGTGGCCGCCGCCGCCTTTCTTTTCCGCAAGCTCGATCACGGCACCGACGACGTGCTCCCCAACGGCCCCGCCGCCGGCCACGCCGGCTCCATGCTGTCGTCCCTGTTCCTGCTGGTCTTCGCCATCGCGGTCGTGGTGCCGTGGACCACGGCCGACTCCGCCCGGCAGAACACCTACACCGAGAGCCGCGCCGCCGTGGAGACCTACTGGGCCGCGGCCGGGCTTCCGGTCCCAGTGGGCGCCCAGGTGCAGCAGCAGGTTCGCGACTACGTCCAGTACGTCGTGCAGAAGGAATGGCCGCTCATGGCCGACGGGCGGCTCAGCCTGGAGGGCGCCTCGCGGCTGGACGCGCTGCGCACTCAAGTGGTGGGCCTGATCGTCACCGGTGACGACGCGAGGGCCGCGAAGAGCGCGACCCTGGACGAACTGAGGGAGGTGTCGGCGGCGCGACGCCAGAGAGGTGCGGACGCCCAGGCCAGACCGCCCGCCGGTGTGCTGCCGCTGACGATCCTGACCGGGTCGATCGTCATCCTCTACCCGTTCCTGGCCGGCGCCCGTCCGCGCGGCAAGACGCTCGTGCCGCTGTTCATCATGGCCGGGCTGCTCGGGTTCGGCATCTACCTCACCTGGCAGATCTCCCACGTGTTCTCCAGTGGCCTGTCGGTGGGTCCCGAGGCGTTCCGGTCCGCTTTGGACGAGTTCCAGCGCATCCCGTGGAGCGGATGATGGCGCCGGGTTCCCGCGCCACCGCCCTGCTGGCGGTGCCGCTCGCCACCGCGTCGCTCGCGGGCGTCCTCATCGCCGCCCCCACCCCTCCCTCCAGCGCCGAAGCCGTCCACCCCGCCCCGCCCGACTCCTTGAAGAAGCCTTCCCACCACCCCACCCCCACGCCGTACCCCACACCCCGGCCCCCGGCCGAAGCCCCGAACCATGCACCGGAAGCGTCGAGACCCAGCGCACCGGCCATGCCGAGCAGGACGTCCCGTACCGCGAGGGGGGTCGGCGTCGAAGTCGAGGCCGGGGCGGGGGCGCGTTCCGGTCCAGGGGTCGCCGACGCCGCTTTGCGCCTGTCGGACGACGACGGCGACCGGCTCGGCGTCCTCCCGGGCGTCGGTCTCTGCCTGGACGTCGACCTGGTGGTGAGCCTGCGGGTCGGCATCACCATCGGCGGCCCGCCCGTCTGCCGGCGTCCGGCCGCCCCGCCCGCACCCGCCCCCGCTCCCACGCCGCCCCCCACCCCGGCCCCGCCGCCCACGCGCACACCGCCAACGCCGCCCCCGCGCACGCCGGCCTCGCCGGCTCCCACCCCCGCCGTCACGTCCTCCCGGGCGCCGTCGTCCCGGCCCTCCGCCCCCGCGGTCCCACCCGGCCGGCCCCAGGCGGCGCCTCGCCCGGCGCCGTCCCGGACGGAGGTCACACCGACGCCCTCACCGCCGACGGGCAGGCCCACGCCACCGGCCGTCGTCCCGTCCGCCGTCCCGTCCGCCGTCGAGCGCCGGCTCCGGGCGGAGGTCCCGCGGCCGCGCCGTCCGCAGCCGCTGGCGACGGTGATGGTCATGGTGGTCCTGTCGCTGATCATCGCCCTCGCCGCCGGCCTCGCCTTCGGCACCGTCCGCTGACCCATGAGGGCCGGGGTGGGGCCGGTATCCCTGTGAATGAGGGGAAGGTGCGTAGACTGGGGCGGTGACCGCGACGGATGCCGGGCTCGCCGCAGGCGATTCAGCGCGCCATGACCTGACGGTGGCGAAGATCGCGAAACTTGCCGGGGTGTCGGCGCCCACGGTGTCCCGGGTGATCAACGGCCAGGCCGGGGTCGCGCTCGGCACGCGGCAGCGGGTCGAGGCGGTGCTCCGTGAGCACGGCTACCGCCGCCGCGACACCAACACCTCCATCGCCATCGTCGAGCTGGTCTTCCACGCCCTCGAGAGCCTGTGGGCCCTGGAGATCATCCGCGGCGTCGAGCAGGCCGCCCGCGAGCGCGAGCTGGCCGTCGTGCTCACCGAGATGCAGGGCAGGCTCACTCCTGGAAAGGCCTGGACCGAGCAGGTGCTCGCCCGGCGTCCGAGCGGTGTCATCACGGTGTTCTCCGAGCTGACCGTGCAGCAGCAGTCGCAGCTCGCCACCCGCTCGATCCCGCTGGTCGTCATCGACCCGACCGGCGAGCCGCTGCACCAGACGCCCTCCGTCGGCGCCACCAACTGGAGCGGCGGGATGGCCGCCACCCGCCACCTGCTCGACCTCGGCCACCGCCGCATCGGCATGCTGAGCGGGCCGACGCAGTGGCCGTGCTGCCGGGCGCGGCTGGACGGCTTCCGCGCCGCGATGGACGCCGCCGGCGTCCCGGTGGACCCTGACCTGGTCCGCGTCAGCACCCTGTACGTCGAGGGCGGCCTGCAGGACGGCGCCGAGCTGCTGAGGCTGCCCGACCCGCCCACGGCCATCTTCACCGCCAACGACCTGCAGGCGTTCGGCGTCTACGAGGCGGCGAGGCGGGCGGGCGCGCGCATTCCCGACGACCTGAGCGTGATCGGCTTCGACGACCTGCCGTTCACCCAGTGGGCCGGCCCGCCGCTGACCACCGTGCGCCAGCCGCTGGTCCAGATGGGCGCCACCGCCGCCCGCATGATCGCCGCCCTGGCCGCGGGAGAGCGACTCGAGCACCACCGGGTCGAACTGGCGACCGAGCTGATCGTCCGCGAGAGCACCGCCCCGCCCTCCCGCGCGTGAGCGCGACCTCGCGGCCACACCCGTACGCTCCCGGCGGGACCGTCCGCTCGGTGGCCAGACGGGGCGCCGTCTCATAGCCCCGGGGCTCGGTGGCCTGACCGGGCGCCGTCTCATGGCCCGGGGGCGCAGGATGTGTCCGGGCCATGAGACGGGCGCACCCGGCGGGGAGGCGCCGGGACGGACCTCCCCGCCGAGGGGGCGGGGATGTTCGAACAACCGAAAGCCGGCTGCGGGGCGCGCCACCCCGCAGCCGACTTCCGCTCATTCGGGCGGGTCGTGTTGATCTTCAGAAAAGATGGTGAATCCTCGTTTCGCGGGAGCCCTCGGTCATCGCAGGGCCCGGTGGTCGCTCACCTCCCGTCGTGATCAGTAGCCGGAGTTGTTGTTGGAATTGGAGTTGGAGGTCGGCGAGGCCGACGGGCTGGCCGACGCGCTCGGCGCGGGGGTGGAGGAGCCGCCGGCGGCGTCGGCCGGCATGATCAGTCCGATCAGGCCGTGCTGCGCCTTCTGGACGCCGGCGGAGAACCACAGGGCGTTCTCGCCGCCGATGGCCGCGGTGCCGGGCTCAAGGTCCCACAGGCCCTCGATGGCGATCGCCTTGCCGTCGGCCTTGCGCAGCGGGCCGAGGTAGCGGCCGTTGCGGTAGGCGTTGATCCAGCCGTCACCGAAGTTGCCCACCAGCAGCGCGCCGGCATAGGCGCCGAAGCTCGCGGGGGCCTTGATCATCGCCCAGGGCGCGTTCAGGGCGCCGCGGGCGGCCACGCGGCCGGCGAAGCGACCCGAGGCGGTGAAGCGGCTGATGAAGCCGAAGCCGCGTCCCGCGACCGACTTGCCGGTTTCGGGGTCGCGCTTGGCGTAGGCGACGTAGACGGCGTTGCCCACGATCTCGACGTTGAAGGCGGAGTAGTCACGCGGCAGGCCGCGGTCGCGGAAAGCCCACTTCGACAGCCGCACCCTGCTGAAGTCGTCGTCGAAGACGTCGACCCGGTTGTGGGCGAAGTCGGCGGCGAGCAGGAAGCGTCCCCGGTTGGTCGGCATCAGGGCCAGGCCCTTGTAGTCGGCGTGACGGGTGAAGGCCGCGATGATGGCGTTGCTCGGGTTCACCTCGGCGTTCCAGCCGGTGATGGCGCCGCTGGGGCTGGCGAAGATGAACGTCGCCGGGCCGGAGGCCCCCTTGCTGGAGATCTCGAAGCCCTCGCCGGAGTCGTTGAAGATCTGGCCGGTCGGTGTGCCGCCGGGGATCCAGACCTCGGTCTTCTCCT
Source organism: Sphaerisporangium sp. NPDC004334 (assembly GCF_053602655.1). Lineage (NCBI taxonomy): Bacteria > Bacillati > Actinomycetota > Actinomycetes > Streptosporangiales > Streptosporangiaceae > Sphaerisporangium > Sphaerisporangium sp. NPDC004334. The sequence goes on along the minus strand of NZ_JBSGDZ010000012.1, from coordinate 180,401 downwards.
TGGTGAGCTGGCTCGCGCCGCCCGAGTACACGGTCGCCGTCCCGGTGCCCGCGTTGGAGACCCACAGCGTCTTGCCCATCGCCAGGCCCCAGGGGTTGACCACCTTGGCGTCGGTGACGTCCGCCTTGCCGGCCACGTCCGAGATGAGGGGGATCTCGGCGAATCGGTTCTTGTTATGAGTGGTGGACCTGGTGGACTCCTTGGACTGCGTGGACTCAGCGTGCGCCGGGATCGTGCCGGTGGAAATGCCCAGGACGAGTGCCGCAGCGCAGAGCGTGACGATGCGCGACCGCATCAGGCCTCCTATGTCGTCTGCATGTGCGTACGGACGGAGGTACGCGGCGGCCCCAGACCCGGTTCAAACCGATTTGTAATCTTCCTTTGGCGGCGGAACGGCGCTGTGGCTCCCAGGTGAGGGCGGGGCCGACGAGCATGGCTCGGGGCGGATCCGATCGTCCCCATGCCCGTCCTTGACTGCGGGCATGGGAGTGCTGACAATCGGCGCAACCGAACCCGGCGTCACCGACCTCCGCGAAGGCGGGCAGGAGCACCGTGCACCAGGCATCCCTCACGATCGACCCCGCCTTCCGTGTGGCCCCCGTACAGCGCCGCACGTTCGGCTCCTTCGTCGAGCACCTCGGCCGCTGCGTCTACACCGGCATCTACGAGCCCGGCCACCCCACCGCCGACGAGGACGGCTTCCGCCGCGACGTCCTCGAGCTCACCCGCGAGCTCGGCGTCAGCACCGTGCGCTATCCAGGCGGCAACTTCGTCTCCGGCTACCGCTGGGAGGACGGCATCGGGCCCGTCTCCTCGCGCCCCGCCCGGCTCGACCTGGCCTGGCACTGCACCGAGCCCAACCAGGTCGGCCTGGACGAGTTCGCCCGCTGGGCCCGCAAGGCGGGCGTCGAACCCATGATGGCCGTCAACCTGGGCACCCGCGGCGTCCAGGAGGCCCTGGACATTCTGGAGTACTGCAACCTCGACTCCGGCACGCACTGGTCGGACCTGCGCGCCGCCAACGGGTCCAAGGAACCGCACGGCATCCGGATGTGGTGCCTGGGCAACGAGATGGACGGCCCCTGGCAGATCGGCCACAAGACCGCACGCGAGTACGGCAGGCTCGCCGCCGAGACGGCCCGCGCCATGCGCATGATCGACCCGGGTCTGGAACTGGTGGCCTGCGGCAGCTCGGGCTCCTCCATGCCGACCTTCGGCGCCTGGGAGGCCGAGGTCCTGGAGGAGGCCTACGAGCAGGTCGACTACATCTCCTGCCACGCCTACTACGAGGAGAAGGACCGCGACCTGGCGAGCTTCCTCGCCTGCTCCACCGACATGGAGAGCTTCATCGCCTCGGTCGTCGCCACCGCCGACCACGTGCGGGCCAAGCTGCGCGGCACCAAGCGCATCAACGTGTCCTTCGACGAGTGGAACGTCTGGTACCTCAGCCGCTTCCAGGCCGAGCAGTCCAGCGAGCCGCCGAAGGACTGGCCGGTCGCCCCGCCGCTGCTGGAGGACCGCTACCACCTGGCCGACGCCGTGGCCGTCGGCGGGCTGCTCATCACGCTGCTGCGCAACAGCGACCGGGTCACCGCCGCCTGCCAGGCCCAGCTCGTCAACGTCATCGGCCCCATCATGACCGAGCCGGGCGGCCGCGCCTGGCGCCAGACCATCTTCCACCCCTTCGCCCAGGCGTCCCGGTACGCCTCGGGGGACGTGCTGCGGCTGGAGCCCGATTCCCCGGTGCACGAGACCGCCCAGTACGGCGAGGTCCCGCTGCTGCACGCCGTCGCCACCCACGACGACGAGGCCACCACGGTCTTCGCGGTCAACCGGTCCACCGACCGCCCGCTGGAGCTCACCCTGGACGCCCGCGCCCTCGGCGACGTCCGCGTCGTCGAGGCCACCACCCTCACCGACTCCGACGTCTATGCCTACAACTCCGCCGACGACCCGGACCGCATCGCCCCCCGCCCGAACCCGGACGTCGACACCGACCCCCTGCGCGTCGTCCTGCCCCCGGTCTCCTGGAACGTCATCCGCCTCGCCCTCTGATCCGGCGGCCAAGGCGGCCTTCTGGACCCGGGCCGCGGGCGATGCCCGGGTCCAGGGCTTGAGGTCGCGGCGGATGGCCCGTTCGGCGCCATCCCAGGCGTCCGCGTCCGCCATGTCCAACGCCGGCTCCATGGAGATCAGCGGCCGAGGGCTGTCTTGACCTCATCGACCAGGGTGGCCGCTTCGTTGACGGTGTGCTCGATCCGCTGGGCGGACTCGCCGATGTGGCTGAGCAGCCTCTGAGCGCGGGCGGCGAAGTTCCGCGGGGCCACGGGCAGCCGGTCGGCCGAGGTGAGCATGCCCTTTTCGTTGATCAGCCACTGGTCCGCGTGACCGTGCAGTGCCTGGCAGGCGACGCCGATGGCGCGGAACAGGCAGCCCGCCGCATAGGCAGGGTCGGTGCCGGCGGCTCCGCACCGCGCCAGGTCCACGGAGAAGATCGCTTCCCACAGCCCGTCCACGAGCGCCGTGCTCAGCGCGGGCGGGTACGCCTGGGCGCGTTCTCGTAGATCGGTGATGGGGCCGTAGCCGAGCAGGGTGGACCGCAGTTCGTCGAGCGGCTGGCGCTGGTAGCGGACCGGACGGCCCAGCTCCTCGGTCATGATGCGGGCCAGGTCGTCGGGCGACAGGGCCTGCGGGCCGAGCACCGGAACACTGCCGACGCCGGTCCAGGAGCGGTCCAGCAGCAGCCCTGCCGCCGTCGCGGCGATGTCGGCGACGGCCACCAGCGGGGCCGGACGGTCCGCGGCGACGGTGTCGGTGAAGACGCCGTTCTCGCGGATCGAGCCGGCCTCCTCCAGCAGGTTCTCGAAGAAGGACGGACAGGCCAGGGCACGGTAGGCGACGCCGGAACCGGCGATCAGGTCGTCCATGGCCAGGGAGGCGGTGACCAGCCCGGCCTGGGCGGCGTACGGGGTGCCGCGGCCGAGCGCCGAGACGCCGACGACATGGCCGACGCCGCCGGCGGCGAACGCCCGCGCGGCCGGGCGGGTGAAGCCGCTGAACGCCTCGTCGGGCGTGGCCGAGGCGTCCGGCGGCACGAGCCAGAAGACGGCGTCGGCCCCGGTGAAGGCGCGCTCGACGGTCGCGGCGTCGCCGTGCGAGCCGGTGACCACTTCGACCCGTCCTTGCACGGACTCGGGGAGCCGGGCAGGGTCGCGGACCACGACCCGTACCTCCTCTCCGCGTGCGGGCGCGGCCTCGACCAGCAGCGAGAGCAGCTGCCGGCCGATGTTCCCGGTGGGGGCGGTAATGACGATCATGAGAACCTCGAGGTCTTGTGTCGGATCGGTACGGCTCCTTGATGGTGCGGCCCGGACCGCATTGCCACAATGGGAACTTGAGCATCCAATCATTGCCTGAAATGGAATAATGCCCGTGAGCAGCCTAGACCCGAGCCTCGACGCCAACCTCGCCGTAGCCCTCGACGCCCTGCTGACCGAGCAGAGCGTCACCCGTGCCGCCGCGCGGCTGCGTACCTCTCCCGCGGCGATGAGCCGTACCCTGGCCCGGCTGCGCCGTGTGCTCCAGGACCCGCTGCTGGTGCGGGCAGGACAGGCGATGGTGCCTACCCCCCGCGCCGAGGCGCTGCGAGACGAGGCCGCCGCGGTGGTGCGCCGGCTGGAGGCATTGCTCACCCCGAGCGGCGGGATCGACCCCGCCGCACTGCGGCGCACCTTCACCGTCCAGGCCTCGGACCTGGCCGGCGCGGCGCTGGCGCCGGGACTGCTCGGGCTGGCCCGGCGCCGGGCGCCGGGCGTCTGTCTGCGAGTGCTGGCCGAGGAATGGGAAGCGGGTCCCGCGCTGCGCGAGGGCCGGATCGATCTGGAGATCGGGGCCATCGACCACGTCGACCCGGAGACCCGGGTCGAAGAGCTGGTCACGCTACGGATGGCGGCCGGCGTCAGGGCCGGGCACCCGCTCGCCGAAGGACCCCTGACGCCCGCCGGCCTGGCCGCGGCCGAGCACGTGGCGGTCAGCCGCCGGGGACGCTTCACCGGCCCGCTGGACGCGGCCTTGGCCGAGCAAGGACTCAGCCGGCGGGTCAGCGCCGTCCTGCCCGGACATCTCGCGGCGATGGCGCTGGCCGCTGTCGGGGACGTGGTCTGCCTGGTGCCGACCGCGCTGCCGGGCGAGCCCCCTTCGCCACTCAGCAACGCGGCGTACGCGCTGGGACTACGCCTGCTGGACATCCCGCTGCCGTTGCCACCACTGACGATCGGCATGGCCTGGCACCCGCGCCACACCGCCGACGGGGCCCACCAGTGGCTGCGCGGCGCCGTGCGCCGGGTACTCCGTCCGGCCCGGGAGGAATAGCCCACGGCGCCGGTCGGGCCGTCCCTCAAGGTCGCCGTCGGCCACCGCGAATGGCGGGAGTGCTCGCCGCTCGGCCGCCCGGTCGTCGCCACCGGCGCCTGGCAGGGCGACATGTTCGTCGCCTAGTCGGGAGCGACCTCCTTGACCTGGGCGACGATCTGGGTGGGGTTGACGAACATCAGGGCGAGCACCAGCAGGGCCGACGACAGCAGCGTGTAGATGACGGCCATCGCGTCGATCGCCTGGGAGGCGCGGATGCCGGGGGTGAAGGCCGCGCTGTAGAGGGCGACGATGAGCGTCTGGCTGTCGGGGCCGGCGACCAGGAACGTCAGCTCGAACATCGCCACCGTGCGTACCAGCACCAGGACGCCGGCCGCGAGGATGCCGGGGATGAGCAGCGGGATCAGCACCCGGGTGAACACCTGCCGGGTGCCGGCGCCGCACATGCGGGCCGCCGACTCGATGTCGGTGTCGATCTGCTCGATGAACGGCGTCATGACCAGCACGACGAACGGCAGCGCCGGCACCAGGTTGGCGGCGATCACCCCGGCCATCGTCCCGGCCAGATGGAACTTGTACAGCACGGTGGCCAGCGGGATGCCGTAGGTGATCGGCGGCAGCAGCACCGGCAGCAGGAGCAGCAGCGTCACCGCCCGCTTGCCCGCGAAGTCGCGCCGCGCGAGCGCGTACGCGGCCGGCACGCCGAGCAGCAGGGCCAGCCCGACCACGGCCAGGGCGACCAGCAGGGTCACCTGCAGCACCTCGGCCAGCCCGAACTCCGTCCAGGCGTCCCCGTACCAGGACGCCGTGAACGCCGACGGCAGCCAGGTGCCGAACCAGTTCACCGCGAAGGAGTTGACCAGCACCGACACGATCAGCGCGGCCAGGTTGAGCAGGAAGAAGCCAACCCCGATCGGGACGATCCAGGCACGCGGCCGCCACCGTCCGCGCAGGGAAGTGAGAACGGTCACGCGCCCTTGCCTCCCGTCGAACCGGTGTAGAACCGTCCCCGCCACAGCATCACCAGGCCGATGACCAGCAGCTCGAAGACGCCCATGAGGACGGCGATGGTCGAGGCCATCGAGTAGTCGTACTTCTCGAAGGCCGCCTGGTAGGCCGCGATGGCCATCACGCGCGTCTCGCCCGCCGGCTCGCCGACGAGGTTGGCCGAGGGGAACACCGAGAAGGCCAGCACGAACGCCAGGATGAACGTGGTGGCGAGGCCGGGCGCGAGCAGCGGCAGCGTGATGTGCCTGACCCGCTGCCACGGTCCGGCGCCCAGCGTCGCCGCGGCCCGCTCCAACGTCGGGTCGATGCCCGACATGTACGACATGACGAGCAGGAAGGCGAACGGGAACCCGGTGATGAGCAGCGAGAACAGCACGCCCCAGTAGTTGTAGATCAGGCGGACCGGCTCGTCCACCAGGCCGAGGTCCAGCAGCACCCGGTTGAACCAGCCCTTGGGCCCGAGGTAGCGCAGCAGCCCGTCGGCCACCAGCACGGTGCCCAGCGTCACCGGCAGCACCAGGACGGCGGTCAGCAGCCTGCGCCCCCGGAACCGGCCGCGCAGCCGGTAGGCGATCGGCACCGACAGCCCCACGTTGAGCAGCGCGGCCGGCAGCGCGAGGCGCGTGGTCTTCCAGATCGTCGAACTCTGGTAGGCGTCGCCGAAGAAGGCCCGGTAGTTGGCGAGCATGCCGCCCCCGGAACGCGGCTGCAACGACAGGCCGACCCCGTACAGCATCGGGTACAGGAACAGCGCGACCAGCACCAGCACCGCCGGGACGAGCAGCACCAGCACCCGGTCGATGCCGCGCTCGGCCAGCCGGTGCCGCAGCACGAGCCGCGGCGCCTCGGTGACCGCCATCACCCCTCGCCCCCGGACACGCCCCCGGACACGCCGCCGGACGTGCCCCCGGAAGCGCCATCGGAACCGCCCCCGGTAGCGCTATCGGAAGCGCCCCTTGACGTGCCGCCGGTAGCGCCGCCGGTGGCGAACACCAGGACGCGGTCCGCCGGGACGCCGAGGTCCACCTTGTCGCCGGGCGCCATCCGCTCGGGGGAGCGGAAGTGGACCACCCGCCCCGACTCGGTGACGCCCTCCACCGCCATCTCCCTGCCGTGGAACTCGGCGACCTCCACGCTCACCCGCACCGTGTTCGGCCCGCCGCGGCCCACCGTGAAGTCGTCGGGCCGCACCGCCGCCACGGCGCTCGTCCCGTCCAGGTCCTCCTGCGCCACGCCCGTGAGCCGCAGGCCCGGCTCCTCCAGCACCACGCGCCGGCCCTCGCGGGAGGCCACCGGCAGCTCCAGCAGGTTGCGGTAGCCCATGAAGCCCGCCACGTAGGTGTTGCGCGGGAAGGTGTAGACCTGCTCGGGCGTGCCGATCTGCTCCACCACGCCGTGGCGCAGCACGACGACGCGGTCGGCCAGCGCCAGCGCCTCCTCCTGGTCGTGGGTGACGTAGACGGTGGTCAGCCCGAGTGACTGGTGCAGCTTGCGGATCTCGGTGCGCATCTGCAGGCGCAGTTTGGCGTCGAGGTTGGACAGCGGCTCGTCCATGAGCACCAGCCGCGGGCGGATCACCACGGCGCGGGCGATCGCCACCCGCTGCTGCTGGCCGCCGGACAGCCGGCCGGGCAGCTTGTGCGCGTGGTCGGACAGCTCGACCAGCGCGAGCGCCTCGTCCACCCGCCGCGCCATCTCCGCCTTCGGCGTGCCGCGGACGGCCAGCCCGAAGCCGACGTTCTTGCGCACGGTCAGGTGCGGGAACAGCGCGTAGTTCTGGAACACCATGCCGAACCCGCGCTTCTCGGGCGGCAGGGTGTCGATGCGCTCGTCGTCCAGCCGGATGCTGCCGCCGCTCAGCGGCAGCAGCCCGGCCAGGCAGTTGAGCGCGGTGGACTTGCCGCAGCCGGAGGGCCCGAGGAGGGCGAGGAACTCGCCCCCCTCGATGGTCAGGTCCAGCCGGTCCAGGGCGGTGGCCGAGCCGAACCGCCGGGACACCCCCTCCATGCGCAGCGTGCCGAACGCTCCCCGCCCCCGCACGGCCGGCGCCGCCTCGCCGGTGCCCGCGGCCGGTGCGGCGCCGGTCATGATTTGCGCACCTTGTCGCCGCCGATCTCCTTGTCCCACTTGTCGAACGCCGTCACCAGCGCCTTGGCCTCCAGCGGCACGGCCTTGGGGTTCTGCTCGATGAGCCGGTCGTACTCCGGCCGGCCGAAGTCCTTGATCGCCTGCCGGCTCTCCGGCGGAGCCATGTCGATGGTGACGCCCTTCACCGCCGGCCCGGGGTAGAAGTAGCCCTTGTCGTAGGTGATGGCCTGCTGCTGCGGGGTGAGCGCGAACTTCATCAGGTCGAGGACCACGGCCAGCTTCTCGCCGGTGACGCCCTTGGGGACCACCATGTAGTGCGCGTCGGTCACCCAGGTGAAGCCTTCCAGCGTGGCGGTCTGGAAGTCCTTGGGCACCTGGCCGAGCACCCGCGGGTTGATGTCCCAGCCGGTGGTGGTGACGATGATGTCGCGGGTGCCCTCGCCGAGCTCCTGCATCGTCTGGGAGGTGCCGGTGGGGTAGTACTCGACGTACCGGCCGAGGTCCTTGAGGTACTTCCAGGTGTTGGCCCAGCCGTCGACCGGGTCCTTGGGGTCGCGGTCCTTGAGGATGTACGGCAGGCCCATGAGGAAGGTGCGGCCGGGCCCGGAGTTGGCCGGCCGGGCGTACTCCAGCTTCTTCGGGTGCGCCTTGGCCCAGGCGAGCAGCTCTTCGGCGGTCTTGGGCGGGTTCGGCACCTTGGCCGGGTTGTACTCGATGAGCGGCCCGGAGGGGTAGTAGGTGACGACGACGCCCTTGCCCCGCGCGAGCTCCTGCATCTTGGCGGCCGGTTCCAGGTAGGCGCCGAGGTCGGGCAGCTTGTCGCCGTACTTCCCTGCCAGGTCCACCCACAGGTTCTGCTCCAGCCCGGCGGACAGGCCGTCGGTGCCGGTGAGCACCAGGTCGATGTCCAGGCGCTGCGCGTCCTGCTGCGCCTTGATCTTGCCGGCCAGTTCCGGGGCGGTCACCTTGGAGTAGGTGATCTTGCTGACGGCCTTGGGGTGCGAAGCCTTGTAGTTGTCGAAGATCTGCTGGGTGAGCTGCAGGTTTCCGGCGACGTCCACGATGTTCAGTGTCACCGGTGACTGCGGCATCTTCACGTCGGCCGCGGCGGGCTCGGGGGCGAAGGCCTGGCCCGCGTCGGGCGCGCCGCACGCGACCAGGCCCAGGACGAGACAGCCGGCCAGGACGGTGAGTCGGGGAGATCTCATGGGGTGATCCTCCTTAGTGGGCCGGGGAGCGCCGGGACTTTCGGAGGCGACGTTTCAGGGCGCACACCAGAATGAAAACGTCTGATGAAATATGTCAATAGGTCGGCACGTCGATGTACTGATATACCAGGACTGGTGCCGGGAGCCGTGCCACGCGCTCATGAAAGGGAAGATGGCGATGCTGGATGACGTCAGGCGGGCGCTCGCGTCGGTGGTGGCCGTACCGGTCACCCCGTTCGACGACACCGGCCGCATCGACGAGAAGGCCTACGCCGCCGTGGTCTCGCGGATGACCGCGGCGGGCATCGCCGCCGTCACGCCGAACGGCAACACCGGGGAGTTCTACTCGCTGTCACCGCAGGAGCTCGACCGCGCGGTCGCGCTCGCGGTGGAGTCGGCGGGCCCGGCGCGCGTCATCGCCGGGGTCGGGCACGACGCCCGGCAGGCCGCCCTGCTCGCCGCCGGCGCCGCCCGGCTCGGGGCGCACGCCGTCATGGTCCACCAGCCCGTGCATCCCTACCAGTCGGAAGAGGGCTGGGTCGACTACCACCGGGCCGTCGCCGAGGCCGTCCCCGAGCTCGCGGTCGTCTGCTACCTGCGCTCGCCCCTGATCACGGCCGGGACGTTGCGGGCACTGGTGAGCGCGTGCCCCAACGTGACCGGGGTCAAGTACGCGCACCCCGACCCGGTGCGCTTCGCCGAGATGGCGGCCGGGGTGCCCGAGGTGACCTGGGTGTGCGGGCTGGCCGAGAGCTGGGCGCCGTTCTACTGGATGGGCGGGGCTCGCGGGTTCACCTCCGGCCTGGCCGCCATCGTCCCTGAGCTGTCGCTCGACCTGCACCGCCTGCTCGAGGCCGGCGACGCCCGGGGCGCGATGCGGCTGTGGGCGCGGCTCAAGCCCATCGAGGACCTGCGCGCCCGGCACGGCAACGCCGGCAACGTCTCGGTGCTCAAGGAGGCGCTGGCCCAGCTCGGCCTGTGCCGCCGGGACGTCCGCCCTCCCATCTCCCCGCTGCGGGCCGCGGAGCGCGAGGAGGTCGCCGCCATCCTGCGCTCCCTGGACCTCCCGGCCGGCACGGGGTGACGCGGCCAGGAGATCATGGACATGACCGGCGGAGCGGTACCGAGGCGACAGGAGCGGAGAACGTGGGCGAGGAACGGCGGAACGGCGCGGAGGGCGCGGGGGCGAAGGGCGCGGGGGCGACGGGGGGGCAGGACGGCCGCGAGGTGATCGCGCCCGAGGTCTTCGAGGCGCTGAGGCGGGTGTCGACGGCGACGATCACCACCCAGCTCTTCGGCCGCGGCCTGCGCAACACCTTCCTGGCCGGGCTGCGCCCGCTCAACCCCGCGTGCACCCGGATGGTGGGGGAGGCGTTCACGCTGCGCCACATCCCCGCCCGCGAGGACCTCGACGTGCTGTCGGTGTTCAAGGACTACGACCACCCGCAGCGGCTCGCGGTCGAGTCGGTCGGCCCGGGACAGGTGCTGGTCATGGACTGCCGGGGCCAGACCCGCGCCGCCTCGATCGGCGGCATCCTCGCCACCCGCCTGCTGCGGCGAGGCGCCGCCGGGCTGGTCACCGACGGGGCGGTCCGCGACTCGCCGTTCTTCGCCGAGCTGGACCTGCCCGCCTTCGCCGCGGGCGTGTGCGCGACGACCAACCTCGCCCGGCACCACGCGATCGACCTGCAGGTGCCCATCGGCTGCGCCGAGGTGCCGGTGTACCCCGGGGACGTCATCGTGTCCGACGCGGAGGGGGTGGTCTGCGTGCCGCGCCATCTGGCGGCCGAGGTGGCCCGCGACGCCCTGGAGCAGGAGCACCTGGAGGAGTTCATCCAGGCCGAGGTCGAGGGCGGGGCCCCGCTGCGCGGCACCTACCCGCCGGACGAGGAAACCCTTCGCCGCTACCGCGCCCGCTGACGCCGCACCCGCGCCCGGCCGCCGTGGGCGCCGCCGGGCGCCGCGAGCGCGTCGAGGGCCGGTCATGCTGGTGTTGAGCCTTGGTGACGGCTTGGCGGGCCGGTCGCGTCCCCATGTGGACACGGAGAGTATCCATTTGCTCACTTTGTGCTATGGACACGCAGAGTCAGGAGACGGATACTCGGCGTGTCAGCAAGTCATCCCCGGTGACTCGGGCGCCCCGGCGGCACATCGCCGGCGAACCTGTGACGCCGTGAGGCCGCGCGAGCGCCGGGGAACGCCAATAGGAGAGCGATGCACCCGAAGAAGTCCACCGCCCTCGCCCTGTCGGTCCTGATGGCGGGCGCCTGCCTCGCCACCGCCGCCTCGGCGAGCGCCGACACCACCCCCGCCGGTGCCCCGCCCGGGCCCGTCCACGCCCTGCCCCCGGGCTACCAGCTCGTCACGCTGCCCAACGCCAACGTCCCGAACTTCCAGCGCCGCACCCTCTACTGCCCCGGCTCCAAGCACGTCCTCGGCGGCGGCGCCGAAGCCCGGGGCAACCGCGCGATCCTGGTCGGCTCCTTCCCGACCGACGACGGGCGCGGCTGGATCGGGCTCGGCCGCCAGGACGGCTACAACGACGTCGGCATCAGCGTCTTCGCCATCTGCGCCGATTGACCCTCGCCCCACCCCGCCGGCCCCGGGCCCACCCCGGGGCCGGCCCCTTCTCCACCGCCGCTCACCGCGGCTCCGGCGTTCCCGCATCGAAGGCGAGAACGCCGCCGGCGCCGGTCGGGCGACCGCGGCCCATCCCGTCGCCGGCCACCACCGCCCGCCCGGAGGCCGGGCCTCAGCCGGATGAGCGCGGCTTGAGCGTCCACAGGCCCGTGCCGTACATCGCGAGCCCGAGCACGATGAACGCGGCCGCCACCGGGTATTGCAGGCCGGAAGGCATGTACGTGGCCAGGAACCAGCTGTGGCGCAGCATGCCGTTGCCGACGAAGACGGCCGCGACGACGCCTTGCGGGAACAGCGGGATGGCGCCGAAGCCGAAGCACCACCAGGTGATCGCCTTCTTCGTCTTGGACAGCTCGTAGAAGCGGGACCTCGCCGTCGGCCGCGGCCTGCGTCCGGTCCGCATCGTCTCCAGCAATTCGGGGCCGTGTGAGCGCAGCCGCCGCTCGGCGAGCAGGCCGAAGCCCCACGCGAACAGCACCCCGGTCACGACGCCGACGGCCACGCCCGCCCAGCCGAACCACAACGCGGCCAGCCCCGCCGGCACACCGGTGAGGAGCACCAGCGCGAGCGCCAGGTAGGCCAGCCCGGTCAGGCCGCCGTCGTCCTCACTGGTGCGCAGTGGATTGCCCGCGCGGCGGTGCGGGTCGGTGCCGGGCACCAGCCCGTACACCGAGATCAGCGGAACCAGCCCGGTCGCGCCGCCCAGCAGGGCGGGCAGCAGCGCCAGCATCAGCGGCCACGGGCCGCCGGTGATCGCGGTGAACGCCACGGTGATCACGATCGCCACCGGGGCCTGCGCCGACAGCCAGGCCAGCTGCCTGCCGCGCACGTCGTTCACGCCGGGTGTCATCAGCGTCAGCCACAGCGCCGTGCCGTCGGTCCCGTACAGGTTGGCGGCCATGGCCGCGGCCATCACGATGAAGATGGGGCCGGCGTAGGGAAGCATGCCGTCCCAGCCGAGGATCAGCGGGCTGGCCCCGAAACAGACGCCGTACGACAGCGCGAAGGTCAGCTGGTGGTTGCGTACCAGGTCGCGCGACCAGGTGCGCAGCTCCTTGGCGACGATCGCGCCGTTGACCGTGGCCGCCGTCATCGGGCGCCTGCCGCGTGCGGAGGGCCGCGTCGCGCCCGCGCGCCTGCCGAGCAGGGCGGCCCACGCGCCCAGGAGCAGCAGCACCAGTACGGCCAGCGCCGCCAGCGCCCGCCAGTCGCCCTGGACGGCCAGCAGGCCCCACCCGGAAGGCAGGTACCAGACCGCGGAGGGCACGCCCGTCTGGCCGAAGGCCCAGAAGAAGACCCAGATCTGGCCGAGCGCCGCCAGGATCGCGCCGTTGAGCAGCCCCGAGGCGACGGCGCCCAGGCGTGAGCGCAGCGCCAGCCCGACCACCGCGACCGACACCTTGGACAGCAGCACGAACACCGCGAGCTGCAACACCATCGCGGGCACGGCCAGCAGGGCGTTGGCGGGGCCGAGCCGTACACCCGCCACCAGCAGGCCGAGCAGGGCGGTCAGGCTGACCAGCGGCGCGACGCCGACGAAGGCCGCCGCCAGCAGGCCCGCCGCCAGGCGGCGAGGAGGAAGGCCGAGCAGGGAGAAGTACTCCGGCCGCAACGTCTCGTCGCCGCCGCCCATGAAGGCGGGCCCGAGCATCCAGCCCAGCATCCACACCGCGTACCCGGCCGCCAGCAGGTCCGGGCCGGCGAACGCCAGGTAGATCGTCCCCGCGGCGAACAGCACGCCCAGCGCGGCTCCCGTGGCCGCGGTCTGCGCGCGCCCGCCGTGGAAGGCGTGGCGCAGCACCGCGACCTTCATCCGGGCCATGGTCAGCGCGACAGCCACGAGAGCTCCTTGACCCCGGTGTCCCGGTCGCCGACGAGCCGGACGAAGGTGTCCTCCAGTGACTGCGCGCCGCGTACCTCGTCCAGCGTGCCGGCGGCGGCCACCGTCCCCTTGTCGATCACCGCGACGTGGTCGCACAGTTGCTCCACCAGCGCCATCACGTGGCTGGAGAGGACGATCGAGCCGCCGCCGGCGACGAAGCCGCGCAGGATCGTCTTGATCGTGGCGGCCGACACCGGGTCCACCGCCTCGAACGGCTCGTCCAGCACCAGCAGCCGCGGCGCGTGCAGCAGCGCGGTGGCCAGGCCGATCTTCTTGCGCATGCCGGTCGAGTACTCGATGACCAGCGTCCGCTCCGCGCCGTCCAGCTCCAGGACGGCCAGCAGCTCGTCGGCGCGCTGGGCCACGACCTCCTTGGCCAGGCCGCGCAGCAGACCCAGGTAGGTGAGCACCTCGCGCCCGGTCAGCCGTTCGGGCATGGCCAGCCCGTCGGGCAGGACCCCCACCATGGCCTTGGCCCGCTCGGGGGCGGACCAGACGTCCTCGCCAAAGATCTGGGCACTGCCGCCGTCGGGCCGCAGCAGGCCGACCGCCATGGACAGCGTGGTGGTCTTGCCCGCGCCGTTCTGGCCGACGAGCCCGAAGAAGGAGCCCTGGGGCACGCGTAGGTCGATGGCGTCGACGGCGAGGTTCTCGCCGAATCTCTTGGTCAGCCCGCTGATCTCCAGCGCTGGCGTCATGGTGTCGTCCTCCGGGGGGGTTCCCGCCGGCCCGAGTAGGGCCCGTCACGGTCGTGGGCGAAGCTCGGGTGTGGGGTGGCCGCGGCCGGCGGGTCCGCGAGTGGGCGCGGTACCTGTTCACACGGTGGTCGGTGGGGTGGGCGGACGCCCTTGGGGTTCGGGAAGCCAGGCGTCGCCGGGTACGGCGAGCAGGTCGTGGGCGGCGGCGAGCTCGTCCACGGCCTCGTGCGGTGCGCGCGGACCGGGGTGGTGGCCGTCGTCGCGTCAGATCATTATCCAGGGAAACGCCGCGACCGGGTCCACGAGCGAGGGAAACATCGCGACCGGATCCACGAGCGAGGGAAACGCCGCGACCGGGTCCGCGGGCGGCCGCAGGACGGTGCCGGGTACGGCGGGCCGGCGGTCATTCGCGGGATCGCCGGCGTCGGCGCGGAAGGTCAGTCCTTGTCCTGGGAGCGGGCGAGGTGGGTGACGGTGCGCTTCACGTGCGCTCTGGTCAGGCGCTCGGCCAGGGCGGCGTTGCCGCTCGCCACGGCGGCCAGGATCTCCTCGTGTTCGGCGTGCTCCTCACGCCAGGTGGGCCAGCGCCGCCACAGCACGCTGACGGTGCCGAGCGCGGTGAGATCTTGCAGGTTGTCCAGCTGCGCGGAGACCAGCTCGTTGTCGCAGCCCGAGTACAGCGCCCGGTGGAAGCGGCGGTTGGCCAGGCTCAGGGCCGTCGGGTCCTCGCCCGACAGCAGTTCGCCGGCCTCGCCGAGCGCCCCGCGCGCGTCCGCGAGGGTGCCGGCGCGTCCCGCGCGCGTGGAGGAGGCCACCGCCCACGGTTCGAGCAGCAGGCGGAGCTCCTGCGCCTTGCGCAGGTCGGCGGCGTCCAGCACCCGCACGCTGACCCCGCGGTTGGGGCTGATGACGACGAGCCCGGTGGAGGCCAGGCCGATCAACGCCTCACGCACCGGCGTCTTGGACACGCCGAGCTGCTCGGCGAGCCGGCGTTCCACGAGCGTCTCGCCGGGCCTGATCCGGCCCGACAGGATGGCGGCCCTGATGGAGTCGGCCACGAGGTCGGTGCGCGTGATCGACCGTGCCACGGGCCGCAGGACCGGTTCCTCCGAGATGTTGTACACCGGTATATCGTGCCGCACGTCCACCCCCTCGTTCACGCCGCTCCGCGACGAGGCCTCGGCGGCGCCGGCCACCGAAGCCGATGATCTACGATGTAAAGGCAATCGCCGGGAAGCGACCGTCCTCCCGCCCCTTCAGACCGCTTCCACCGTCTTCTTCCGTCCCGCCTAGTGCGCTGTCCACGAACGTTCACCCGCTCGGGCGCCGTAGCAGGCGCCGGCATCGCCGTACCACGACCCGCCGACCCGGCGCCGATCACTGCGGCACGTGGCCGGGGATGGAGAGCCGCGCCCGGTGACCGTATGTGGTCACCGCACTAGGAGACGCCGCCACCGTGCCAGGGTCGCTTGGACCGCCGTCACGGTGCCGGGGACGGCGGATCGTCCTCAGCCGATGTCCGGCTCCGGAGCGCCTCCGGTGCCGAGCAGGAAGTCGAAGTCGCAGCCCTGGTCCGCCTGGAGGATGTGGGCGGTGAACATGCTGCCGTATCCGCGCTGGAACACCGGCTCGGGAGCCCGCCAGGCGGCGCGGCGGCGTTCCAGCTCCTCCTCGGGGACCTCCAGCGACAGGCGCCGCGCCTCGACGTCCAGGGTGATCGGGTCGCCGTCGCGCACCAGCGCGAGCGGGCCGCCGACGTGCGACTCCGGCGCGACGTGCAGCACGCACGCGCCGTAGCTGGTGCCGCTCATCCGGGCGTCGGAGATGCGCACCATGTCGCGCACGCCCATCTTGAGCAGCCGGTCGGGGATCGGGAGCATGCCGTGCTCGGGCATCCCGGGGCCGCCGTGCGGGCCGGCGCCGCGCAGCACCAGCACAGAGTCGGCCGTGATCGGCAGGCTCTCGTCGTTGATGCGCCGCATCAGGTCGCGGTGCCCGTCGAACACCACCGCGGGCCCGGTGTGCTTGAGCAGCCTCGGCTCGGCGGCGACGTGCTTGATCACCGCGCCGGACGGGGCGAGGTTGCCGCGCAGCACGGCCAGGCCACCCTCCTGCGACAGGGGGTTGTCCCGCGTGCGGATGACCTTGTCGTCGAAGACCTCGGCCCGCTCCAGCGTCTCGCCCAGGGTGGCCCCCACGGCCGTGGGCCGGTCGGGGTGGAGCAGGTCTCGGACGCGGCTCAGCAGGCCGGGCAGGCCGCCGGCCAGGTAGAAGTCCTCCATGACGAAGGCGCCGCTCGGGCGCAGGTCGGCGAGCACCGGCACGCGCCGCGAGGCCTCGTCGAAATGGTCGAGCGTCAGCTCCACGCCGCTGCGGCGGGCCATGGCGATGAGGTGGATGACGGCGTTGGTGGAGCCGCCGAGCGCCAGGATGGTGGTCACCGCGTCCGCGTAGGCCTCGGCGGTGAGGATGGCGGAGGGGCGCAGGTCCTCCCAGGCCATCTCGACGACGCGGCGGCCGGTGGCGGCGGCCATCCGGTTGTGCGCCGAGGCCACGGCCGGGATGGAGGCCGCGCCGGGCAGCGTCATGCCGAGCACCTCGGCGACCGAGGTCATGGTCGAGGCGGTGCCCATGGTCATGCAGTGGCCGGGGGAGCGGGCGATGCCCTCCTCGACGCCGCTCATCTCGGCCTCGCCGACCAGGCCCGCCTTCTTGTCGGCCCAGTAGCGCCACATGTCGCTGCCGCTGCCGAGCACCTCGCCGCGGTAGTTGCCCGGGATCATGGGGCCGGACGGCACGAAGATCGCCGGGATGTCCATGCTGATGGCGCCCATGATCAGCGCCGGCGTGGTCTTGTCGCACCCGCCCATGAGCACGGCCGCGTCGACGGGATGCGCGCGCAGCAGCTCCTCGGTCTCCATGGCCAGCAGGTTGCGGTACAGCATGGTGGTCGGCTTCATGAAGGACTCCGACAGCGACATCACCGGCAGCTCCACCGGGTAGCCGCCGGCCTGCCAGACCCCGCGCTTGACGTCCTGCGCCCGCTCGCGCAGGTGGATGTGGCACGGGTTCAGCTCGCTCCAGGTGTTCAGGATGCCGATGACCGGACGGCCCATGTGCTCCTCGGCGGACAGGCCGAGCTGACGGGTCCGCGCACGGTGGCTGAAGGAGCGGAGCCCGTCGGTGCCGTACCACCGGTGGCTTCTCAGTTGTTCAGGGGTCAGACGCTGCACCAGTCCTCCTCGATATCCTGATATATCACGATATCGGCAGCGTCCGTCGTCTCGATGCCGGATGACCGGACGTGGCCACACCTGTCACCTTATGACCGTGGTGCAGGGACGGCGCGTGGTCGCCCGCGGCCGGGCCCAAGCCCCGGACGACCACGAATCGAAGACCCACACCCGCCGGCGCGTCAGGCTCCGGGCGGGTTCTCCTTGGCGCGCGTGATCTCTCCGAGGGCGGCGAGGATCGAGGCCTCGGAGGCCTGCGGGGTGACGCCCAGGGCGGCCAGCACCTGGGCGGCCGGGTCCTCCTCGGTGCTGAGCAGGGCGAGCAGGAGATGCTCGGTGCCGATGTAGTTGTGGCCGAGCCGCAGCGCCTCCCGCACGGTCAGGGCGAGCACCTTCTTGCTCTCGGCGGTGAAGGCCACCTCGCCGGCGCCCTCCTGCCCGGCGGGCCGCTCGCCGGTCGGGCCGAGCGAGGCCAGGGCGGCCTCGCGCACCCGCTCCAGCGGCACGCCCTGCTCGGTGATGGCCCGCCCCGCGAGCGCGTCCGGCTCGTGCAGCAGGCCGAGCAGCAGGTGCTCGGAGGCGATGTGGCCGTGCCCGGACTGGCGGGCCTCCTCCTGTGAGGCCACGACGACGCTGCGGGCGCGGGTGGTGTACCGGGCGAAGGAGGTGAGGTCGAACGGTTCGCCTCCCTTGGGGACGAACCGCTTCTGGGCGGCCTGCTTGGTCACGCCCATGCTCTGGCCGATCTCGGTCCAGGAGGCGCCGGCCTTGCGGGCCTGGTCGACGAAGTGGCCGATGAGGTGGTCGGCCACCTCGCCGAGGTGCTCGCCGAGCAGCACGGCCCCGCTGAGCTGCTGGAGGGCGCCGCCCGCGGCGTGGTTTGTCTTGATGTACTCGATGAGGTCGTCCAGACGAACGGGTGTCGGTTGCATGCGTCAACCATAGGTTGACGCCGCGTCGTCCGTCAACCCCGGGTTGACGCCGCTAATCTCCCACAGGGGTTGGGGAGGGCGGGTGCCCGCGCCGTCACAGGTTGGCCGCCGTCGAGGCCGCCTCGGCGAGCAGGCCGTGCCGCGCGGGCCCGGCCAGGCCCGCGTGGTACAGGTGCACCTCCTGGGCGCCGGCCTCCGCCAGGCGCCGCACGTGGGGCGCCATGTCCTCCTGCCGCACCGGCGGCAGCGCGGTCACGTAGGCGCCCACCACCACCTGCTCGGGCAGCATGTGCCGGGTGATGCGCACCCGGTCGGCGGACTCCTGGCCGGTGGGCCAGCACTGCACGACGACGGCGTCGACGTCCTTGCCCGCCTGCGGGCCGAGGCCGGGGTTGGCGCCCGTGGCCCACGGGTCGGGGCCGGCGTGCAGGCTGATGCGCAGACCTGGGGGGAGCGCCTCGATCACCTGGTGGCGCAGCGCGTCGGCCGCCTGGTGGCGCACGGCCAGGACGGCGGCCGACGTCGCCTGGTCGAGGTCGTGCTCGCGGGAGCGCACGGCGGCCCGGACCTCGCGCACCGTGCGCACGGGGTCCACGCCGGCCGCCGCCCAGCCCGCCTGGCAGGCCTCGCAGCAGCACACCGACAGCATGCGCCGTGCCCGCGCGTCGTAGGCGCCGTCGGTCTTGTCGTGGTGGCCGCCGTGGTCGGCGCCGAGCTGCCCGCAGGCCTCCAGCAGCGCCCCGGCCACCGGCATGTCGCGCACGGCCTCGGCGGCCAGCGTGGCGGCGTACTCGCGCACCTCGGCGCGCGAGGGGCACAGCGCCCACGGGTAGTGCTGCCCGAAGCAGTTGACCACGCTCACGTCCGGATGCGCCTCGCCCAGCCGCGAGTTGTGCGTCAGCACGATCCACGCCGTCACCGGGACGCCGGCGTCGGCCAGGGTGCGCGCGGCGGTGCCGAACGGGTCCGCGTCCTGCATCCAGGCGGGCGTGCCGGGCACCAGGCGGCGCCCATCCCAGGCCTCCCGGCGGAGCGGGCGGTAGAGCGCGGCGTGCCGGGCGTCCATGTAGGCGTGGTCGGGATGCCAGGGGGTCGCCGCCCTGACGGTGTGGTAGGCGGAGGCGAGGTTCACCCCGACGTCGCCGAGCGACTGCATCCGCGCGGTGAACAGGGGATCACCGATCACGTCCCACGGATAGGCGTGCACGAGCACCCGCATTGCCATCGCCTCCCCACAAGGGGCCCTCACCCCACAAATGGCGTTGTCCAGGCATACCGACTCGGCTGTGCGGAGTCAATGGTTCACGACGATCGACGGCGCGCCTGTTACCAGGCATGAAAACCCGGCGCCGGGACAGGGAGGGGGTGAGACCCGAGGCCGCACATGGGGGACGACACGATGGGACAGCAGGTAGCCAAGGAGCGGTTCTCCGAGGCGGAGTACGGGCGCTTCGGCGAGCGCCTGAAGGATTCGCTCATCGCGCTCCGCGAGTTGCTGGCCAGGCCCGGATTCGGCGCCGGGCCGGCGACCGTCGGTGCCGAGCTGGAGCTCTTCCTCATCGACGAGGACGGGCGCCCGCTGCGCCGCAACAAGCAGGTCCGCGACGCCGCCGCCGACGACCGGGTGGTGCTGGAGCTGGGCAGCTTCAACCTGGAGGTCAACCTGACCCCGGCGCCGATGGCCGGCAAGCCGTTCAGCGCGCTCGCGGAGGAGATGCGGCGGCTGATGGACCTGGTCGACGACGCGGCCCGATCGCAGGGCGGCCGGGTGGTGCCGATCGGCATCCTGCCCACGTTGACCGAATTCGACTTCACCCGCGACGCCATGAGCGACGAGACCCGCTACCGCGCGATGAGCCGGGGGATCCGCCGGGTGCGCGCCGAGCCGTTCCGCGTGCAGATCCACGGCAACGAGCGCCTGGAGCTGGAGGTGGAGGACGTCATCCTGGAGAGCGCCAACACCTCCTGGCAGGTGCATCTGCGCACCGCGCCGGAGGAGTTCGCCCGCGTCTACAACGCCGCCCAGCTCGCCATCGGCCCGGTGCTCGCGGTCAGCGGCAACTCCCCGTCCTTCCTCGGGCGAGACCTGTGGGAGGAGACGCGCATCGCGCTGTTCGAGGCGGCGGTCGACGACCGCGACATGGAACGGCCATGGCGGGTGGACGGCCGCGTCTGCTTCGGGTCCGGCTGGGTGGAGAGCGGCGCCGGTGAGGTGTTCGAGCAGAGCGTCCGCGAGTACGAGCCGGTCATCCCGGTGCTGGACGAGGAGGAGGACCCGCTGGCGGTGACCCGCGGGGGCGGCGTCCCGAGGCTGGCGGAGCTGCGCCTGCACCAGGGCACGGTGTGGCAGTGGAACCGGCCGGTGTACGACCCGGCGGACGGAGGGCACCTGCGGGTGGAGCTGCGGGCCCTGCCGGCCGGGCCCACCTGCGCGGACATGGCGGCCAACGCGGCCTTCCTGCTCGGCCTGGTGACGGCGATGGCGGCCCGGCCCGCGTGGATCGGCGGCTTCCCCTTCGCCGACGCCTACCGCAACTTCTACCGGGCGGCGCGCAACGGGCTGGACGCCGAGCTGGCCTGGCCGGGCCGGCTGGACACCGTCCCGGCGTCCCGGCTGGTCGCCGACCTGCTGCCGGTGGCGCACGACGGACTGCTGTCGGCGGGCGTGGACCCCGGCGAGGCGAGCCGCCATCTGTCGGTCATCGCCGAACGCGTCCGGCTGCGCCGCACCGGCGCCGTCTGGCAGCGTGAGGCGCTGGCCGCCCTGGGCGAGGAGCCGGGCGCGCGGGCGGCCATGCTGGGGCGTTACCGCGAGCTGGCCTTCGGCGGCGATCCCGTGCACACCTGGCCCGCCGTCGAGGGGGTTCAGTCGTCGATGCCGGTGAGCGAGCTTCCGTAGCTGAGGGCGACGAGCTGGGCGACCGCGCCGTGCGCGCCGAGCGGCTCGGCGCATCCGGCTCCGACCGACTCGGCCGCCGCCGTGATCTTCTGCGGGTCGATCTCGGGGCCGATGAGGAACGGCGCCAGCGCCAGCCGCGAGGCGCCGATGTTGCGCAGCCGCTGGGCGGCGTCGCCGACGCCCGGCCGGGCGTCCAGCGAGGCCGCGACGACCGGGAGGGTGAGGCGGGCGGCCAGCAGGACGACCGTGGCGTCCGCCGCCCGCACGGCCTCCTGGCCGCCGACCGTGGCGACGATGATGCCGTCCACCGGGGCCGCGATGTTGAACAGGCGCATGCGGTCGGCGCGCGCGAGCCCGCTGTCGGACAGCTTGACGTGCAGGGCCTCGGCGAGCAGCGGGTGGGGCCCGAGCGGGTCGGCGATGGTCGTCATGACGTCGCTCTCGGCGACCGCCTCGCGGATGGCCCGGTACACCTGCTGGTGCGGTCCGGTGACCAGCGGGACCACGATCGCGGCGGGCGACTCCTTCGGCCGGTCGGCGGCGCAGTCGGTGAGCGTCTCGGCCAGGCTGGTCTTGGTGTCGCCCAGGTGGACCAGCCGGACGTCGAGCTGGGGATGGTCCACACTGACGATGGTCTTGACCGCGGCGGGGACGTCGCCGCCGGTGCCGGGCGCGGCGAGCACGAGCGCCGGCGCGTCCGGAGGGAGCTGCGCGGGCACGGGCCGCCGATGCCGGCCGGAGCTGGTCCGGAACGAGCGTTCGCGGACCGGAAGCTCCTGTGGAGCCTGATGACCATCGTTCACATCGGCGGATTTTACGGGGTATGAGGCAAAAGTTAAGTCTGATTCGCCGTTACGCGCGGGGCGAGCCGGGCCCATCTCGCGTGACATCAGTGACAAATTAGGACTCGATCCTCTGAACGGTACCAACGGTCCGTAATCATTCGAGATCATGGCGGGGGCGCCGGAGGTCGCGGAAGGGCCCGGAGGGGGCCCGCCGTTGACAGTTGCGTTCTTTCCGGCGGTGAAGTTTTTTTCAACCGCGCGCGGCGCCGCGCGTGTCAGTGCACGCCTCGGCGCGCAACCAGGCGTCGGCGTCGTTACCGTGACTGTCGGACAGATGCCGGACGACGTACCGCTCCTCCCACACCGAAAGACAGCGGAGGCACTCGAACGGCCAGGTCTCCCGGGTGCTGAAGCCTTCGTCCACCAGGACCACCCCCCAAGGGTGCGTGCGCCTATTACACGGCGTCGCCCGATTCGAGTGTGGGCGTCACTCCGGTTGATCGCAATACCCGCCACCGACACCTGCGGTTCCCGAGTGGTCGCCCGGCATCATGGACGCCTCACTCACGGCCAGCGCCACAAGGGCGAACATCGCGCAGACACCCATGATCAACGACATGGGCATGACGCTGCGTACGCCGGCCACCCCGGCCAGCGGGGCCATCAGCGCGCCGAAGGCGAACTGCGCGGTCGCGGTCAGGGCCGCTGCGGTCCCGGCGGCGCGGGTCGTCCGGCCGAAGGCGACCGCCGAGGTGTCACCCAGCACCAGGCCCAGCGACGCGACGGCGAGCAGCAGCGGGGGCAGGCAGGTGTCGGCCGTCAGCCACCCGGTCGCCGCCAGTGCCCAGAGCACGGCGGCGCAGGCGAGCAGGACGGCCATTCCCGCCTGCGCCGGCGCGAGCGGCCGGAAGCGGTGGGCGATCCGTGCGCCCACCGAGGCGGCCAGCACCAGCGCCAGCGCGTTCAGGCCGAGGGTGAGCCCGACGCCGGCGAGAGGCAGCCCGAGAGCCCGCAGGAAGAACGGGGCCGCGGCCAGGTAGGCCGCCAGCGCCCCGAACGCCAGAACGAAGGCCAGGACGGGGGCGAGGCGGCCCCGGGTGCGCAGAAGGGACAGGTCGCGGCGGCGCAGCGGCGGGCTCACCGCCCGGGCATGCAGGGGAAGCGTCTCGGGAAGGGCGATCAGCGCGGCCAGGAACATCAGCAGGGACAGCAGGGCGAGCGCGCCGAACACCGCCCGCCAGCCGGCCACGGCGACCAGCGCCCCGCCGATCGGCGGGGCGACGACGGGCACGGCGGCCAGCGCCCACATCTGGGCGGCGAAGACGCGGACGGCGCGGCGTCCGCGCGCGAGGTCGGACACGACGGCGCGGGCGATCACGACGCCGGCCGCGCCGGTCAGCCCCTGGGCGAACCGCGCGCCGATCAGGACGCCGATCGTGGGCGCCAGCGCGCACACGGCCCCGGCGACCGCGCAGACCGCGAGGCACGCCAGCAGCGGCCCTCGGCGGCCGTAGCGGTCCGACAGCCGTCCCAGCGCCAGGTGGCCCGCGGCCATGCCGAGCAGGAAGGCCGAGAAGGTCAGCTGCGCGCCGACCGTGCCGGTGCGCAGTTCGGCCGCCATCGACGCCAGTCCCGGCAGGTACATGTCGCTGCCGAACGGTGCGAACAGCGCGACCAGGCCGAGCACGGTGGCCAGCTCCCGGGAGGGGCTGGTCGTGGTGGGGGCGCCGGCGATGGTGGTAGCGGACATGGCGGACTCCCTGGGGCCGTTCCCCGCGGCGCCCCTGGCCGGTCGGCTCCGGAAGAGCGCGCGACGGTGCCGTCCCTGGCCACGGTACGCCTGCCGCCCGCCCGAGCCCGGCCCCGGGCCGCCGCCGCCCTCGCCCGGACGTGCCGGGCGTCGTCGCAGCCGGGGGTGTCGGGCGGTGCCGCGGCCCGGGGTGTCGGGCGGTGCCGCGGTCCGGCGTGATGGGCGCCGGGGGCCGTCGCGTCAGGCGTCTTTGCGGCCGACGCCGCCGACCGACCAGATCGCGCGCGGGTCGAGGGTGTCCTGCCCGGCGTCCGCCCCCCAGGCCGGGATGTACACCACGCCCGGCGGGACGAGCGACAGGCCGTCGAACAGGCCCTCGACGTCGGCCTTGGTGCGCTGCTGCTCCCTGTGGGCGTGGCCGGTGACCACGCCGCGGCTCTGGTAGAGGTCGGCGAGCCCGGCGGTGGCCTCGGGCCGCAGGTCCGAGACGCTGTGGCCGATGGCCACGTACCCGCCCGGGGCGATGGCGTCGCGGAACCGGCCGACGATGTGGGCGGCCAACTCGTCCTCGGGGATCACGTCCAGCGCGAAGAACAGCAGGATCGCGACCGGGCTCCCCAGGTCGATCAGCGACTTCAGGCGAGGATGGCCGAGGACCTGATCGGGTTCGCGCATGTCGGCCTCGATGACCGCCGTGTGCTCCTCGTCCTCCAGCAGGGCCCGGGCGTGCGTGACGACCACCGGGTCGTTGTCGACGTAGACCACGCGGGACCCCGGCGCGGCGGCCTGGGCGATCTCGTGGACGTTGCCCTGTGTGGGAAGGCCGCACCCGACGTCGACGAACTGCCGGACGCCGCGCCCGGCAAGGTGGCGCACCACGCGCTCGAGGAACCGGCGCCCCTCGCGGCACATCATGGGCAGCTCTGGAGCGACGGACAGAGCCCAGCGCGCGGCCTCGCGGTCGGCGGCGAAGTTGTCCTTGCCGCCGACGAGGTAGTCATAGATGCGGGCCTGGTTGGGGATCGTCGGATCGAAGCCGAGAGGCTCGAGTTTCGGGAACCTCGTCATCACACCCCATCTCGCCGGAACCCGATGGTAGCGCCGCGGACACGACGGCGACCATCGTTCCGGGCACTACGTGGCGGAGGGGCGGAGCGGGTCCGGCCGCGGCGGGGAGCGCGCACCGTCAGCGGCAGATCTCCAGGTGCCGCGCCGGGCGCGCGGTGCCGCGGGGGAGGGTGAACCCGGCCCAGACGGCCTTGCCGGGGTGGCCGGGGGCCCAGCCCCATCGGTGGCTGACGCCCGCGACGACCTGGAGCCCCCGCCCGCCCTCGGAGTCGGCGTCGGGCGGGCGGGGGGTGGGGGAGCGGTCGCTCGGGTCGGTGACGACGCAGATCAGCGACTCGCCGGTGTGGGCGAGCACGACCCGCACCGGGTGGGCGGCGGGGGCGGCGGCGCGGCTGCTGAGCCCGTGCCGCAGGGCGTTGATGACCAGCTCGCCGATCACCAGTTCGGCGTCGTCGGCGAGGCCGTCCAGGCCCCATTCGCGCACCGTGGCCCGGGTGAACCGGCGAGCGGTGCGGGCCGCTTGGGGGTCTCCGCGCAGTTCGCACCGTTCGAGGCGGATCCCGTCGTCGTCCTGGGTGGCTCCCGGGGCGCCGGACGCGACCCGCGAGTCGCCCGAGGAAAGGGCGCGGCCCAGCTCGTCGAGCCAGCCCTCCCACCTCTCGTCCCCTGTCTGAGCGGGGTTGGCGAGCTGTGTTCTGCACCCATTCATAGGGAAGCCTCAGGGGGTTTAGGGCATATCGCCGGGGGGTTTACGCCTCATGCCCATATTGCCCGGCCCGATGTGCAGATGCAAGTACCGATGCACGTGCATCCGCACACCGGTATGCTGGCTCGCGGGTGAAGGCAGCCCGTTTGGGGCGCTCATCAGGATGAGGCCCCTTTTTAGGAACGATGTCAGATTCGTCGGCTTCGGGGATGTGTGAGCAGGGATGAACGAGATCTCCAACGGCGTGGCCGCGACCGCGCTCTCCGGGGTGCGGTGGCGCAAGAGCGCGTACAGCAACCCCAGTGGCAACTGCGTCGAGCTCGCCGAGCTCCCGGGGGGCGAGGTGGCCGTGCGCAACTCCCGCCATCCCTCCGGTCCGGCCCTGATTTACAGTCGGGGAGAAATTGCCGCCTTCATCCAGGGGGCGAAGAACGGCGAGTTCGATGACCTGGCACTTTGACCGATCCGACGGCTACGGAGTGTCCAAAATCGTAGCCTAAGGGTGATGTTGGGGTATATCCGGATTGGCCGCCCGGGGGTATCGTGAACTTCTCTGTCACCGCGAGAAGTGAATCTGAACTGCTGCTCTTCTAAGGACTGGCCATGATCACAGCCCGAGCCGAAGGGGACGAGACCCCGCTCAATCTGATGGCTCGGGAACGGGGCAGTTCCACGGTCCTGCGCATCCTCCTGGGCTCCCAGCTCCGCCGGCTGCGTGAGACCCGCGGGATCACCCTGGAGGCGGCCGGGCACTCCATCCGCGCCTCGCACTCCAAGATCAGCCGAATGGAGCTGGGACGGGTCAGCTTCCGCGCCCGCGACGTCGCCGACCTCCTCACCCTGTACGGAGTGAGCGACGAGCGCGAGCGTGAGGCCCTGCTGTCGCTGGTCTCACAGGCCAACCGCCCCGGCTGGTGGCACAACTACGACGACATCCTGCCCAACTGGTTCGAGGCGTACGTCGGGCTCGAAGAGGCCGCCACCCGCATCCGCTGCTACGAGGTGCAGTTCGTCCCCGGCCTGCTCCAGACCCCCGAGTACGCCAGGGCCGTCGTCCTGCTCGGCCACCCGGACGGCGTCGAGGAGGAGGTCCAGCGGCGGGTCGACCTGCGGATGGCCCGGCAGAAGGTGCTCGGCAGGGCCACCCCTCCGCACCTGTGGGCCGTCGTCGACGAGGCGGCCCTGCGCCGCCCCCTCGGCGGCGTCGAGGTCATGCGCGGCCAGATCAGGCACCTCATCGAGGCCATCGCCTCGCCGAACATCACCGTCCAGGTGATGCCCTTCAGCGCCGGTGGCCACGCGGCGGCCGGCGGCCCGTTCAGCCTCCTGCGCTTCTCCGAGCGCGACCTGCCCGACGTGGTCTACCTGGAGCAGCTCACCAGCGCCATCTACCTGGACAAGCGCGAGGACCTCGACCGCTACCAGGCCGTCATGGAACGCCTGTGCATCGACGCCGTCCCCGCCTCCGACACCAAGAAGGCCCTCACCAGAATCCTCGCCGAGCTCTGACCCCGTCTGAGGGGCCAGGGCCGAGGAACCGGCGGACCGGGGCAACGCGGCGAACGGCCGCGGTAACGGCCATCGGCCGTGTCAGAAGCGGAACCGCACGATGCGGGTGGACCGCTTCATGCCCGGCAGCGCATTCAGGACGCGGTACACGCGGCGTACATTCGCGGGCGCCTTGGCCATCAGGACCGGCGAGTCGGACATCGGCGCCTCATCGACGTATTCGAGCCGTGGGTGCCAATCGGCCGGCTCTGCCGGGTCGTTGAAGCCGCAGTGGAACTGGGTACCGTACGTGCGCAGCGTGGGATGCCATTTCGAGGTGCGCCACGCCCAGACCGACACCGTGTCTAACTGTATCTGTCCGGCGGGAAAGGCATCGACGACGCTGATCAGCAGCCGCCGGACGTCGGTCTCGGTCAGATAGGGCACCAATCCCTCGGCGATCATCAGCACCGGCCGGCCGCGGGGAATGCGTTCCAGCCAGGTCAGGTCGGTGACACTGGAGTCGATCAGGGTGTAGTGCTCGCGTGGCGGCAGGAATCGCCGCCGCAGGTCGGTGACGGATGGATAGTCCAGGTCATACCAGTCGACGGTGGCGGGCGGGTCGATCCGGTACACCCGGGCGTCGAGACCGCAGCCCAGGTGCAGGACCACCGCGTCAGGGTGTTCGGCGAGGAAGCTACGCGCCCAGTCGTCGTGGGCCTTGGTGCGCACCACGGCGGCGAGGCCCATCTGGCTGGTGCCGAATCTGCGCTTGTCGTAGCCGGGGTCGAGGCGGCGCATCACCTGCTCGGCGTACCCGTCACCGAGGATCGGGTCCGGTAGCCGGTTGTCCAGCGCTTTGGCCTTGAGGACGGGGCTCAGGGTCTGTTGCACTCCGACGAGTTCGGTGTCTCCCATGCGGCTACTCTAGACTTATTTCACGAATTTCGTGAAGTTCGCGAACATCTCCCAACAGGCAAGAGCAGATATGGAGCTTCGGTGACACAAGCGGATGAGAACGACATTGCGGGCTACCAGGAACGGTTCGCGCAGATCATGGTCGAATCCGGCATGCCGCGAATGGCCGCGCGCGTGTACGCCGCACTGCTGGTCACCGACTCCGGCAAGCTGTCGGCCGCCGAACTCGCCGAGCGACTGGGCGTCGGCGCGTCAGCGATCTCGGGGGCGGTCAAGTACCTGGTGCAGGTGCGACTGGTCGAACGCGGTCGCGAACCCGGTGGCCGACACGACTTCTGCCGCATCCACGAGCACACCTGGAGCCACTACGTCAGCCAGTCCGACCCGGTGCTGGCCCGGCTACAGGAAGGCGCCGGCGAGGGCATCGCGGTCCTGGGTCCCGACTCCCCCGCCGGACGGCGGCTGGACGAGACCCGACGGTTCTTCGCGTTCGTACGCGAGGAGATCAAGCGGTCGATGGAGAAGTGGCGGCAACTCCAGGAGGCTGAACGCGAGCCCGGTCAGAGGCGCGCCCTGTGAGTTCGATAGTGGCACGAGCGTTCGCGGCCGTGCTCCTCCTAGGAATTCCAAAGGTCAGAACCATATCCGTTGGGCTTTCCATCAGTCCGGGCCCCGTCAGGTAGCGGTGTCATCTTCTGGACGCAGGACGGCGGCGTCCGCGTGGTGAACCTGGCCGCCGTTGCTCAGTCGTAGAAGGCCTCGACCTCAACGCCGACGACTGTCCGCCGGTTCCTAGCGCCGGGGCCGGGCGGGCCCCGCCGGGGGTCAGCCGTGGGCGCGCAGGGCGGCGATGAGCCAGTCGAACGCGGGGATGACCGACGGGCCGGGTTCGCGGCCGTTGAGGACGGCGAGCAGGTGCCAGTAGCGTTCGACCTGGACGTGGGCGAGCGTCCGGAGGCGGTCGCGCAACTCGGCCCGTTCCGCCGCCGGCAGGTCCGGACCGACGACGCGGTCCAGGACGTCTTTGCCCGCCGCCGTCTCGGGCGCGATGCCTCCGGCCAGGGCGTGGCCGGCCTCCTTCAGCACCCGCCGCCTCAGGTCGAAGCCGTCCTCGATCGGCGGCCCGAAGACCCCGTCCAGGACGATGCGCCGCAGCCGGGCCCGGAAGCCCTCGTCGGCGACCAGCTCGCCCAACTCCAGCCACGCGTCGATCTGGCGGGCGTCCGGGTCGTCGGGCAACTCGGCGGGAAGCTCCCGCATCCACTCCGCCACGATCATGGCGTCCTCCCGCGGGCCTATCCCGGCGAAGATCTCCGCCACGAAATCGTCGATGACCCGCTGCCGTTCGGCGGCCGACAGCCGGGCGAGTCTGTGCGTCATCACGGTCTCCTCTGCTGTGCCGCCGCGCTCCGCGATGCCGTTCAGCACGGCGCGGCGCAGTCTCAGGGTGCGGATCTCGGCGTCGAGGGCGCCTACGTGCGTCTTGGCGACCTCGGCGACCGAAACCTGGTTCGTCAGGATCGCCTGGACGGTCTCCAGGCCGATGCCGAGGTCGCGAAGCGTCCGGACGAGGTCGAACCGGGCGACGGCCGCCGCGTCGTACAGGCGGTACCCGCCGGCCGAGCGCACCGTCGGCGGCACGACGCCGATGTCCGACCAGAACCGGATGGTGTGCACCGACAGGCCGGTACGTCGCGCGATGCGGCCGACGGTGTGAAGCTCCACGCTCTCGCTCACAGCACCGACCCTGCACCCTCGCCCCACCCGAAAGTCAACCGCGGCCCGCTACCATCCGCCGCCACACCTCCTGCGAGCGCTCATAAGAGTCGCCGCTCTGCCTGGTAAGCGAGTACGCCCCGGTACCCAACGCGGGTGCCGGGGCGCCTCGTATCGCCAGGGGAGCTCGAGCCATTAGAAGCAGAGCTCCGGTGTTCGCCGGACCGCCCTGGGGGTCAGGCGCGCCTCCTACGGCTGGCCGAGATGCCTGCTAGGACGCCTGCTGCGACCCCGATAAGGAGGGTGGAGGCTATTTCCAGCCGACCTAGACTGCTTATCATAGCCATGATGCTGCCCACGAGAAGCACCACAACAATTCCTGCTGCCAAGCCTACTAGAGTTGGCATTCGATCCTCCTGGTCGCTGGCTACGTCTGCCTAGAGCCATCCCCTACGCCAGTAGTTGTCGACATTATCGGTGTGGCCGTTCACCACGAATTTGCTGTACGGGTAGGCCCAGTCGCTGCAAGGGAGGGTTTGCACGCACTGCCGGATCTTTTCCTCGTATGCGGAGCTGTAGTAGGGACAGGGAGGCTCGTCAGGCGGGGTACTGCCGTGCCCGACCCGGGCAGGGGACGGTCGCGCTGACCAACTGCGCCGGTGCTGGCCGGGTTCCGGGCGTTCGGGAGTGACGGTGACGAAACCGTGCTGAGCCTGCGGCGGGACATCGGCTCCCTGCTCGCCGTCGAGAGGTGGCGCGGGGGAGGTCATCGCCGTCCTGGACCCCCTCCACGGGAACCACGTGGTGCTCTATGTTCTCGACGATGAGCGGACCGTGGAGATCGCCGACCTGCTGGCACGTTACGACGCGGACCGGCGTACCGGGAAGCCGCCGGTGGGGCCGAGGGCTTCCCATGGTGTGCTGGGGGATCAGAAGTCGAACTCGCCGTTCTTGGCGCCGTCGATGAAGGCGTCCCAGACGGTGGCGCTGACGACGAAGGGTGCCTTCTCGGGGGCCTCGGTGTCGCGCAGTCCGACCCGCCCTCCGGACAGCGGAGCCACTTCCAGGCAGTTTCCCTGGTTGGACGCGCTCTTGGTGGCCTTGCGCCAGGCTGCGGCCTTCAGTTCGTCGTTCACGTCCATGATGCCTGCGCCTCTCTGATCAACTTGATAGAGACATGTTGCGGGTGTGCGTCGGCTCGAATTCTGTCGTATCGAGCGCGGATGGCCTCGACATCTTCTGGCCGGTTGGTCACGTGCCCATGAGTCGCGGACTCGATATATACCGTATCCGCACCTCCGGGAAGTTGCGCGATGATAAATCCGCCAGAGGTGCCGGTGGTCGCCCCGAGGCTCAGGGGGACGATCTGGACGCTGACCCTAGGTGACTCGGCCGCTTCCAAGAGGCGTTCAAGCTGAAGACCCATCACCTTCTTTCCGCCGATTGGACGGCAGAGGACGCCCTCGTCCAGCACCACCCAAAGGATGGGGCAATTGGGGCGGACCAAGATATTCTGTCGATCCATTCGCGCTTGGACCGCAGTTTCCACATGTTCCTCGCTGATACCAGGCTCACCACGGATGACGACTCGGGCGTAGTCCTCGGTCTGCAGGAGGCCCGGCACGACCAGGGGCTCCCAGCTGTGCAAGGTGTGTGCTTCCTGCTCGACTTCCAGCCAGTCGCGGAACCAGCGGGGGCTCGCGCCTCGGGTCAGTTGTGCCCAGAGGCGGACGAGCTCGCCGCCGGCGTCCACGGCGTCGTCGTAGCGCTGCATGAAGTTCTGGCTCGGGGTGCGCTCGCCGCGCTCGATGAACCCGACGAGGCTCTGGCTGAACTGGATGATCCGCGCCAGGCGGTCCTGGGTGAAGTCGCACCGCAGTCGGTGCTTGCGCATTTCGGCGCCCAGAAAGGCCAGCGGCCGCTCTGCCGGATCGGGGTCGAGAGGAATGGGCATGACGGCTCCGTCGGGTGGAATGCGCTACTCCTTCAGCACGGCGAGCACAGCGGCAGTACAAAGCGTCCGGCTATGTGGCCCGTCTTTCGCTGCACAAAGTAGCCGGTCGGGAGCAGGCTGTGAAGCAGTTTGAGGAGCTGGGTCGCAAGGGCGATCCCCGTCCACTCGCCCAATTGGGCGTCCCATATAGGGGTGTCAAAAGGTCGTCCATTATGTCCAAATATAAGGAGATAAGAATGGCTGTCGGAGTGGGGGAGAGCTGGGATGCGACCACCAGTCGCCGACGCAGCTGGTTAGGGGTTTGTCACCGGGACGACAGCGCCGCGGGGCGATCTTCGCCGTACCTGTCACGGGGGTGGAATGGCAGCGCGTGAGATCGGGACGGGCCGGGGTGGCAGGCATCGGCAGGGGGCTCCGGTGACCCTGGTCCAGCCGGGGCGGTGGGATCCGGCGAAGCGGGCCGCCGCCCGGCAACTCGACCAACTGGAGCCGGCCTGGGCGGTCTGGTACGGGGTCGGCGCCCGGTGCTTCTACGCCGCCGCCATCTGGGGAACACCCGAGCCGCTGATCGTTCAGTCCCGCACAGCCGACGAACTTCAGGCACTCATGCGCGAGGCCGAGCCGCCCGGCCCTACCGGAGCCGCCTCTTCCTCATCACCCACGCGCGCGCCGCTCCCGCCAACGTGCGCTGTAAGTCTGCCGTCCCGGCTCCCCGTCCCCCCGCGTCCATCCCGAGGAGCGAACATGCCCGACAGCACGCCGGACGCCCGCGTCGTCCACTGGGAACTGCCGCACGACCTGTCGATGGCCGGCAAGGCGCGTGGCATGGTGCGGGAGACCCTGCTGTCCTGGGGGCTCCAGGCGCTGGCGGACGACGTGGTGCTGGCGACCGGTGAGTTGCTGGCGAACGCGCTGGCCTACGGCGCGCCGCCGATAGGGCTCGCCCTGTCGGCGCGCGGCGACGAGCTTCGGGTCGAGGTCACCGACCATGGTCGCGGACGGCCGCGCCGGCTGGACCTGGGCGTGGAGGCCGTCCACGGCCGCGGCCTGGCCATCGTCGAGGCCCTGGCAACCGAATGCGGCGTCACCACGCGTTCCGGCGTCGCGGGCAAGACGGTCTGGGCCCGCTGGCGCGTCCCCGCGCGGTCCGCGCCGCCGGCTCAGGACGCCGGCCGGCGCTCGGGCGGGGCGGCCGGGTTCTGATGCGAGACTTCCGCTTGATCAGCGACGGGGAGCGGGCGGCAGTGGCGAGGGGCGGCCTGCCTTCAGCTTGGTCGTGACCTGACCGGCCGGCGGAGGCTTGATGGTGATCCCGGTCCCCCAGCCGGTGTAGCGGATCTCCGACCGCTTGACCTCGCCCGGTCCGTAGGTTGTCAGCCGCTGAGGCAGGCCGGAGGTGCCGACCACGAGCCGCCAGCCGATCTTCGCGTCCTTGTCGGCCTTCCACCACACGGTCGCGCGGGTCCATGGCGAGACCTTGAGCAGATCCTTGAGGCTCATCTCACCCCGGTAGGCGCCGCCGGTCCGCTCGGAACGGGAGAGCATGGCCTTGAGGGTGGCGGGTTCCGCTGCGTTGAGGAAGTCGCCGAACAGGGCGCTCGCGCCCGCGGTCCACCCGGGAGACTGCTTCCACCAGGTCTTCCCCTTCGGTAAACCGGCGCCGATGAGAAAGCCGCGTACGTAGGACGTCTTGCCGATCCTGATGGTCCGTTCCGGCTTTCCCACGGGATGCTCCTGGTCGGACTCGTCCGCGGAGTTGACCTTGCCGGTGAGGTCGGAGGCCACGATCCCGGCCTTTCCGAATCGCAGGACGCCCTTGCGTTCGAAGGCGGGCTTGCCGCCACGGCGCATCGCGGAGACCTCGGTGAAGGAGACGCCCCGCCCCGCGGCGAGCTGCGCCTTCAGCGCGGTGAGCGGATCCTTCGGAGCGGCCTGGGCGGGGGCGGCGGTCAGCAGCGCGGCGATCGTGGTCGCGGCGATCGTGGTCGCGGTGAGCACGGTGAGCGATCTCTTCATGAGACCAGATCATCGCGCAGGCCGATCACGGTCGGACAGTGGCGGCCACGCCGTTTTCGGCGGGCTTCGGCAGGCCGCTGTGACGACCCGCGGCGGTGATCAGGAGGCGGGGGAACGCGCGGGGGACGGGGGCGGGCCGGTGAGGTGGTCGTGGAGTTCGGCGTGGCGGAACTGGTAGAGGGGGCCGACGGCGCGTAGCAGGCCGGTCTTGTGCATGTCGTCCAGGAACGTCATCAGGCGCAGCGGCAGCCGGCCGGTCGCGGCCAGCAGCGGCAGGGTGAACACGGTGGCCGCCCAGGCCCGCCGCCCCCGCTGCGTCAACGTGGCGAGCATGCCGCCGACGAACAGTCCGAGGCCGAGCTCGCGCAGCCGGTCGCCCGGTTCGCCGCCCATCTGCCGCAACACCCAGCCGGCGCCGAGGGCCAGCGCCGTGCCGATGAGCAGCCCGGTGAGAAGCCGCATGCCGGTCAGCGCCCGGTTGGCCCGCCATACCGCCATCGGGGTGAGGGCGCTGGTGAATCGAGGCGGCCGCTCCTCGTCCGGCTCCGCCGGTCGCGGGGCGGCGATCGTCAGCCAGAGGCCGGCCGTGGTCATCACCGCCATGCCGACCCCCTGCCAGAATCCGTAGACCGCCCCGGTGACGACTCCCATCGGCAGGCCCAGGCCGGGAATGGAGAGCATGGTGAGCCGGAAGGGCCCGCTCTGCTCGCGTACCAGGCGGGCGAGGTGGTCCGGCAGCGCCGGGCGGGAGAAGGCGGGCGTGTCCGAGGCCATCGACGCCGTACCCAGGCCGTAGGCGAACCACAGGGCCAGGCCCAGCGGGGCGCGGCCGGCCGCGAGCGGCGGCAGCGCGGCGGGCAGGCCGTACAGGATGCCGGTCCAGGAGACGGCCCATCCCCGGACGTGCCATGACGGCCGCCGCCGCCCCGGCGGGGTGGCCGCCTGCCGCGCGATGCGCCACCAGGCCACTTCACGCGTGCCGTGGGCCGTCGACAGCCGCGCCAGGAACGACAGCCATCCGCGTACGCGGACGGGGTCCCAGGTGTGGCGCGGACGGAAGGGGTCGTTGGCGGACGGCCGGGCCGGTGGCCGGTCGAGCAGGGCGGGGATGAGCTCGTCGAGCAGGTGCGCGCGCAGCGCGGCGTCGTCGCCCGCGTAGACGGTCGCCAGGGGTGTGGGATCGGCGCCCCGCTCGATGTAGACGGTGCGCACGAGCCACAGCCCGAGCGCGGTCCTGGTCGCCGCGGCGAGCGCGGGCGCCTCGCCGTTCTCCATCGCGCGCAGCGTGCGGTCCCAGGCCGGGGTGCGGTCCGGTGGCAGGTCGTCGGTCAGGTAACCGATCGCGACCTTGAGGTCGAGCGCCTTGGGGGCGATGACCGCGGCGCCCTTCAGCACCCGGCCGGACTTCTTGACGGCCTCGCCGTACTCGTCGGTCCGGGAGGTGAGGATCACCTGGTCGCGCTCTGCCAGCGTTTTGTTCAGCGCGGCGATCACTCGGGGCCGGGCCGGCTCGGGCAGTTCGTCCAGGCCGTCCAGGA
The DNA here is from genome assembly GCF_053602655.1 of Sphaerisporangium sp. NPDC004334. Classification (NCBI taxonomy): domain Bacteria; kingdom Bacillati; phylum Actinomycetota; class Actinomycetes; order Streptosporangiales; family Streptosporangiaceae; genus Sphaerisporangium; species Sphaerisporangium sp. NPDC004334. The sequence goes on along the minus strand of NZ_JBSGDZ010000012.1, from coordinate 145,503 downwards.
CCGGCAGGACGTGGCCGCGCCGCACCAGCAGGTCGGCGCCGTCCGCGCCCTTTCCCCGTCCCCGCGACACCCCGTAGTCCGTGCGCAGCCGCTCGGCCAGCCAGTCGTGCAGGCGCGGGTGGACCTCGACGTCCCAGTCGGCGAGCGACACCGGCACCGGTACCGGCTCCTCGGAGGTGCGGGTCTCGATGAGCAGCAGCAGAAGCCGGACGGCCAGTGTGGTCTTCCCCGTGCCCGCGCCGCCGGTGATCACCAGGCGACGCCGGCGCAGGGCGCGGAACGTCGCCACGAGCCACTCGTCGTCGGCCGCGTCGCCGGAGATGTCGCCGTCGGCGACCAGCCGGGCGTGGTCCATCGTCGTGGTGCGCCGGGTCAGGTGCCAGGGGACCGGGATGGTCGGGGCTCCCTGCGCGCGGATCGCCCGCTCCTCGGCCCACCGGTCGTGCACCAGCTCCGCGAGCACCCGCTTGGCCTCGGCGACGTCCTCGGGCGGGCCGGCCGCCCACGCCCGCCTGAGCCACAGGACCAGCGGCACCACGAGCGTGACCGTCGTGAGCAGGACGCCCGCCGCGTCTCCGAGGTGCAGCTTCTCACCGAGGTCGAGCCTGACCAGGACCATGACGACGACCGTGCCGAGCCCGAGCAGGGACAGGCAGGCCGCGGCGATGACCATGAGGCGACGGCGAGACCGGGACATGAGCGGATACTGACAAACCAGGTCGGCCACCGTCAGGGTGATCGGGAAATCCGTGACCGCTCGGAGACGTACGGGCGGATCACTCCGGGTCCACGCGCGGTCGGACGTCCACGGCGACGGCGAGAGATCAGGCGGGCGGGACCGGCGGGGTGGGGGTGACGGGAAGACCCTCGGCGCGGGCCAGGTCGGCGAAGCGGACGGCGTTGCGGACGGCGGCGCCGCCGGGGTCGTTGTTGAAGTATACGTAGACGTCGTCCCCGGGGGTCCACCGCTCGCCCAGCCGGTGCAGCCACGACCGCAGCGACGCATCGCCGTAGGAGGGCCAGGGGTGGGCGCGGCCCTGGTGGAGCCGCAGGTAGCCCCACCCGGCGGTGCGCCACAGCGGGGTCACCGGGCGGCCCAGGACGTCGGCCCAGCACAGGGCGGCGTCGTGGGCGGTCAGCACCTCGCGCACCGCGCCGGTCCACCAGGAGTCGTGGCGCGGCTCGACGGCCACGCGCACATGGCGCGGGAAGCGGGCCAGGCAGGCGTCGAGCCGCTCGGGGTAGGCCTTGAGGTTCGGCGGGAGCTGGACCAGGACGGGGCCGAGCTTGGGACCGAGGCCCTCGGCCGCGTCCATCAGCCGCTGGACCGGCTCCTCGGGGTCCTTCAGCCGCTTGATGTGGGTGAGGAACCGGCTGGCCTTGACCGCCATCACGAACCCGTCCGGGGTGCGGTCGCGCCAGCTCTCGAACGTCTCGCGCGCCGGCAGCCGGTAGAAGGCGTTGTTGTTCTCCACCGTGCCGAAGCACTCGGCGTACCGCTCCAGCCACACCCGCTGCGGCAGCCCGGCGGGGTACAGCACGTCGCGCCAGTGCTTGTACTGCCACCCCGAGGTCCCCACCAGCAGCATCAGAAGACCCTCCGCTTCACCGCCTCCGCTTCGTTCCTCGTCCTTCCCCCGTCGCCCGGACCCATGTGACCCCGAACGGTCACTCCTCCACGGCGCGTCTCATCCCGGCCCCGCCGGCTGTCCAGTCGCCGTACGGCCGGTTCTTGTTCGTGACCGTCGTCAGATCGTGGCGAAGGTGTCCAGGAGCGCTGCGGCGGTCTCGGTGTCGGTGGTGAGGGGGCGGTCCTCGTCGCGGGAATCGAGGCGTGCCGCGGCGAGGGTGTACGCGGCGCCGGCGGGGGTGGCGGCGATGGCGGGGCCGAGGTCGCTCTGGCGCAGCGCCCGGACGGCCGCCACCAGTTCGCAGGCCAGCACCAGGCGGTAGGACGAGGCGGCCCGGAGCGTCTGCCTGGCCGACTGGGAGGCGAAGGCGGCGTGGTCCTCGACGCCACGGGACAGCACGGCGTGGCCCAGCGCCGCCGGCAGGGCCGCGTTGCGCAACTCGGCCAGCGCGGAGCTCGCGGTGTATTCAAGGATCATCACGCCCGAGCTTCCGGCCGCGGCGTCGGCGAGGAAGGGGCGCAGGCCGGTGAACGCGGGCTCGACCAGCGTGGCCAGCCGGGCGGTGGACAGGTGCGCCGTGTGCAGGAGCGCGACCCGCAGGTGGTCCAGGGCGAGGCCGAGGGGCGCCTGGTGGAAGCCGCCGTGGTGGTGGACGGTGCCGGCGGCCGCGGAGATCAGCGGGTTCTCGGCCGCGGCGTTGATCTCGACGCCGAGGACGCGCTCGAGCGCGGCCACGGCCTCGACGGCCGGTCCGTGCACCTGCGGCAGGCAGCGGTACCCGAACGGATCCTGGATCCGCGCCGCCGGTGCCGTGGACGCCGCGCCTTCGTCTTGTCCGGTCGGCGGCGCGGGGGAGGAGGGCGAGGGCGGGGAGGGCGCGTTCTCGCGGGCTGGAGGGGGCGCCGGGGTGAGGAGGCGGCGCATCGCGGCGGCCACCTCGACGGAGCCGGGGTGCGGGCGGGCGGCGTGCACGCGCTCGTCGTACGGCTCGGTGTTGCCGTCCACCGCGAGCAGGGACAGGGCGGCGACGACCTGGGTGGCGCGGAGCAGCGGCGCGACGTCCGCCCAGGCGAGCGTCGCCTGCCCGATGGTCAGCGCGCTGCTGCTGCAGAAGGCGAGCGCGTCGCCGGCCGCCAGGGCGATCGGTGCGGGGGGTTCGCCCCGCCCGTCGCTCCAGGGACGCTCGCCGATCAGGGTGAGGCCGGTCTCGGCCAGGGCGGTCAGGTCGCCGGTGCCGATGGCGCCGATCTCGTGGACCTGCGGCAGATGCCCGGAGTTCAGGGCGGCGGCCAGGGCCTCGGCGAAGGCGGGGCGCAGCCCGGCTCCGCCGGCCATGATCTGGTTCACCCGGACGGCCATCATCGCGCGTGCCTGTTCGGCGGGTACGAGAGCGCCGGCGCCGCCCGCGTGGCTGCGCAGCAGACGCAACCCGTGCGCGTCCCCCTCGGCCGCCGCGACCTGCTGGGTGCGGTTCGCGCCCACGCCGGTGGTCCGCCCGTAGACCGGCCGGCGGCGCGCGATCTCCCCGGCCGCCTCGAAGGCCGCCGTGGCCCGCTCCAGGCCGTCCGCGGCCAGGTGGACGGGCGCGCCGTCACGCGCGATGCCCGCGATGTCCGCCGGGCCGGTCCGGGAGCCGCCCAGGGTGATCGTCCGTAATGTCATATATGAGCCCTCGAGACCCACATTACTGGCCCTTTCCGGACCAGAGGACGATCAGAAGGCGACGGGCGACGGGCGACGGGCGACGGACGGCGGCTGGACGGTCATGCTCGCTCACCGGCGCCGGCACCGGGCGGCGGTCCCCCGGAGGCCGGCTCCCGCGGTGGGTCGTCGTCGGTCGTTGGGTCAGACCCCGACCGGGAGGCGCTCACTTACATGATCACATCAGTCGTCGTCGGAGTCGTCCGCCCCGTCGGCCCCGGTGACGTCGTCGTCCTGCGTGTCGGCCAGTACGGTGCCGGAGGTGGCGTCGACGGTGATGTCGTGCTCGGGTCCGCCGGTGGCGGCGATGTCGAACTCCCACACCTGTTTGCCGTTCTCGGTGTCCAGTTCGGCGGAGATGACGGTGCCGCCGGGCACCTTCGCCAGAGCCGTCTTCTCGGCCTGTTCCCGCGACACGGCCGGGGCGGACGCGGAGGGCGAGGGGGAGAAGGCGTCCTGCCGGGCGGCGTTAAGGGCCCTACGGTCTGTGCGGGGGCGAGATCGGGCTGCCGTGGCGGTGGTCTTCGCCTCTTGACATAGGAACATGCATCGGCGATCGTGCATGAAAGTTTGCATTCGGCGATGTGTGCGCACAGGTGTGCGACGCGGACCGAAGCTTGGCAAGGGGCTGAACGCGCGCCGGCGGCCGGCGCGCGGGCACAGGGGAGGCGTGAATGAGCGGGACCCCGAGTGCGGCTGCTCCGGGGACGGTCGATCCGGGGACGGTCGATCCGGTGATGTCGGCCGCTCCGGGGGCTGCGGCGGTGGGCGCCGAGGATGCCTCGCGGGTGGCCGCGCGGCTGCAGGAGCTCGTCGAGGGACACCGGCTGTCGCCCTCTCAGCGGCGGATCGCCCGTCACCTCATGGAACGGCCGCACGAGGCGGTGTTCCTCACCGGCAACGACATCGCCGAGGCGGTCGGCATCAGCCAGCCGTCGGTCACCCGCTTCGCCTTCGCCCTCGGCTTCGCCGGCTTTCCCGAGTTCCGCGACCACCTGCGGGCCGCGCTGCGCGACGGCCAGGACGTCCCGGCCGCGCCCGCCGCGCTGAACCCGGTGCAGGCCATGGTCGAGTCGGAGCTGCGCAACCTGGAGCAGTTGCGCGACGGCCTCGCCGACACCACCCGCCTCATCGAGGTGGCGGGTGCGCTCGCGGCCTCCCGGCCGCTCCCCGTGCTCGGGTTGCGGGTGTCGGCGCCGCTGGCGCACCTGTTCGGCTACCTGGCCTCCAAGGCGCACCCCGACGTCCGGGTCATCGATGCCCCCGGGTCCACCATGGAGGACCGGCTGAGCCGCGCGGCGGACGCCGGGGCCGCGTGGGTGCTCGCCTTCGGCCTGCCCCGCTACCCGCGTGAGCTGCGCGACGGGCTCGTGTGGGCCAGGCGGGCAGGGCTGCGGGTGGCACTGGTGACCGACCACGCCGTGGGCCCGCTGACCGAGCACGCGGACGCGGTGCTGGCGGCGCCGGTGAGCTCGCGGTTCGCCTTCGACTCGCAGGCCGCGCCGAGCGTGCTGTGCGCCGCTCTGGTCCACGCGATGCTCGGGGCGCTGCCGACGCCGGAACAGTCGTCGATCGAGGAGTTCGAGAACAGCGCCAGCGAGCGCCGCCTCTTCTTACCCGGCTGACCGCACGCCCCGGCCGTCCCGCACCAGCCGGACCGCGCGCCGCAGGGACGGCCCGGGCGGCGTGACCGGCGAGGACACGGGGATCGGCCCGGCTGCCGCGACCACCGGACCTGCGCAGACGAGACCGCGGACCCGGCGGCACGGCCCCCCGGAAGGGCCAGGGACGGCCGCGAGGTCACACAGGGATGACGAGCACGACCAGCACGACCAGGACCGCCAGGGAACATCACGGATGACGATCCAGCGAGGAGATGAGCGGCGATGAGCGAGCAGGCGAGGCGGGTGATCCGCTCTCCACGTGGCACCGAGCTGTCCTGCCAGGGATGGCAGCAGGAGGCCGCGTACCGGATGCTGCACAACAACCTGGACCCCGAGGTCGCCGAGCACCCCGACGAACTGGTCGTGTACGGCGGCACCGGCAAGGCGGCCCGCGACTGGCGGTCCTTCGACGCCATCGCGCGCACCCTCCAGGGCCTCAAGCAGGACGAGACGCTGCTGGTCCAGTCGGGCCGTCCGGTCGGCGTCATGCGCACCCACGAATGGGCGCCCCGCGTGCTGCTGGCCAACTCCAACCTCGTCGGCGACTGGGCGACCTGGGAGGAGTTCCGCCGGCTGGAGGCGCTCGGCCTGACCATGTACGGCCAGATGACGGCCGGGTCGTGGATCTACATCGGCACGCAGGGCATCCTGCAGGGCACCTACGAGACCTTCGCCGCCGTGGCCGCCAAGCGGTTCGGCGGCACCCTCGCCGGGACGGTGACGCTCACCGCCGGGCTCGGCGGGATGGGCGGCGCCCAGCCGCTGGCGGTCACGATGAACGACGGCGTCGCCATCTGCGTCGACTGCGACCCCTCGCGCATCGCCCGGCGCATCGAGCACCGCTACCTCGACGTCCAGGCCGGCGACCTGGCGGAGGCGGTGCGCCTGGCCACCGAGGCCCGCGACGCCCGCCGTCCGCTGTCCATCGGCCTGCTCGGCAACGCCGCCGAGGTGCTGCCCGAGATGCTCGCCATGGGCGCCCCGATCGACATCGTGACCGACCAGACCTCCGCGCACGACCCGCTGGCCTACCTGCCGGTCGGCGTGGCGTTCGAGGACATGCGCGAGCAGGCGGCCAAGGACCCGGCCGCCTTCACCCTGCGCGCCCGCGAGTCGATGGCCAGGCACGTCGAGGCCATGGTCGGGTTCATGGACAGCGGCGCGGAGGTGTTCGACTACGGCAACTCCATCCGCGGCGAGGCCAAGCTGGCCGGGTACACCCGCGCGTTCGACTTCCCCGGCTTCGTGCCCGCCTACATCCGGCCGCTGTTCTGCGAGGGCAAGGGCCCGTTCCGCTGGGCGGCGCTGTCGGGCGACGCGCGCGACATCGCGGCCACCGACCGGGCGATCCTGGAGCTGTTCCCGGAGAACGAGTCGCTGGCCCGCTGGATCAAGCTGGCCGGTGAGCGGGTCGCCTTCCAGGGGCTGCCGGCCCGCATCTGCTGGCTCGGCTACGGCGAGCGCGACAAGGCGGGCCTGCGGTTCAACGAGATGGTCGCCTCCGGCGAGCTGCGGGCCCCCGTCGTCATCGGCCGCGACCACCTGGACGCCGGGTCGGTCGCCTCGCCGTACCGGGAGACCGAGGGCATGCTCGACGGCTCCGACGCGATCGCCGACTGGCCGCTGCTCAACGCCATGGTCAACGTCGCCTCCGGCGCGTCCTGGGTGTCCATCCACCACGGGGGCGGCGTCGGCATCGGCCGCTCCATCCACGCCGGGCAGGTCGCCGTCGCCGACGGCACCCCCCTCGCCGCCCAGAAGCTGGAGCGGGTCCTCACCAACGACCCCGGCATGGGCGTCATCCGCCACGTGGACGCCGGATACGACCGCGCCGCCGAGGTCGCGGCGGAGCGCGGTGTCGCCGTCCCCATGGCGTCCGGGGAGTCCCGGTGACCGCACCCGGCGCCGCCGGGCTCCGCCCTGGCTTCGAGCGGATGTGGGGCGACCTGGCCGCCATCGGAGACGAAGGGGAACGCGGCTACCGGCGGTTCGCCTGGACGCCGGTGGACCTCGCGCTGCGCGACTGGTTCCGCGCGCAGGCCGAGGCCAGGGACATGACCTGGGAACGCGACCGCAACGGCAACGAGTGGGCCTGGTGGGGCACCCCCGGCCCGGGGGCGGTGGTCACCGGCAGCCACCTGGACAGCGTCCCCGGCGGCGGGGCCTTCGACGGGCCGCTCGGCGTGGTGTCGGCCTTCCTCGCCGTGGACCTGCTGCGCGAGCGGGGCGTCGCTCCGGAGCGCCCCGTGGCCGTGGTCGACTTCGCCGACGAGGAGGGCGCCCGCTTCGGCGTGGCGTGCGTCGGCAGCCGCCTGATGACCGGCATCCTCGACCCCGGCGACGCGCGCGCCCTGCGCGACGCCGACGGGGTGACGCTCGCCGAGGCCATGCGGGCCGCCGGAGCCGACCCCGGCGCGATCGGCCGCGACGAGCAGGCCCTCGGCCGCATCGGCGCCTTCGTGGAACTGCACATCGAGCAGGGACGCGGCCTGGTCGACCTCGACGCCCCGATCGGCGTGGCCGCCGCGATCTGGCCGCACGGACGGTGGCGCTGCACCTTCCACGGCCGGGCGGACCACGCGGGGACGACCCGGCTGGCCGACCGGCACGACCCCGTGCCGCCGTTCGCCTCGACCGTCCTGGCCGCGCGGGAGGCGGCGGGGCGGCTGGGCGCCCTGGCGACGTTCGGCAAGGTCAGGGTCGATCCCAACGGCACCAACGCGATCGCCTCCCGGGTCGACGCCTGGCTCGACGCCCGCGCCCCGGAGGCCGGGACCGTCCGCAAGCTGGTCGAGGAGGTGACCGGGGCGGCGCGGGACGCCGCCGCCGTGCACGGCGTGCGGGTGGAGGTGGCGCAGGAGTCCTGGACCCCGGTCGTGGAGTTCCCCGGCGGGCTGCGCGATCGGCTGTCGGCCGCCCTCGGCGGCGTCCCCGCCCTGCCCACGGGGGCGGGCCACGACGCGGGCATCCTGTCGGCTCTGGTGCCCGCCGCGATGCTGTTCGTCCGCAATCCGACCGGCGTCAGCCACAGCCCCGCCGAGCACGCCACCACCGACGACTGCCTGGCCGGCGTCCGCGCCCTGGCCACCGCCCTCGCGGACCTGGCATGCCGGTGAGCGTCCCTCCCCGCGGCCCGGGAGGGCGGCCGATGAGCGTCTTCTACGCCGACCACGCCTGGCTCGGCGGGGACGCCACGGTCGCCGGCGTGGTCATCGAGGTCCAGGGGGAGCGCGTCACGCGCGTACTGCCCGGACAGGACGGGCCGCCGCCCGGCGCCGAGCACCTGCGCGGCGTCACCGTCCCCGGCCTGGCCAACGCCCACTCGCACGCCTTCCACCGGGCGCTGCGCGGGCACACCCAGCGCGAGCGCGGCACGTTCTGGACCTGGCGCGAGCAGATGTACCGGGCCGCCGCCCGTCTCACCCCCGACGGCTACCACGCCCTGGCCAGGGCCGTCTACGCCGAGATGGCACTGGCCGGGGTCACCTGTGTCGGCGAGTTCCACTACGTCCACCACGACACCGGGGGACGGCCCTACGCCTCGCCCAACGCGATGGGCGAGGCGCTGATCGCCGCGGCCGCCGACGCGGGTATCCGGATCACGCTGCTGGACGCCTGCTACCTGCGCGGCGGCTTCGGGATGCCGCTCGAAGGGCCGCAGCTTCGCTTCGACGACGGCGACGCCGCCGCCTGGGCGCGGCGCGTCTCGTCCCTTCCGTCCGGGCCGCACGTTCGCATCGGCGCCGCCGTCCACTCGGTGCGGGCCGTGCCGCCCGAGGAGATTCGGGTCGTGGCGGCCTGGGCGCGCGAGCGGGGCGCGCCGCTGCACTTCCACCTGTCGGAGCAGGTCGCCGAGAACGAGGCGTGCATGTCGGCCTATGGCCGCACCCCGGCGGAACTGCTCGACGAGAACGGCGCCCTCGGCCCGCTGTCCACGGCGGTGCACGCCACCCACCTGACCACCGCCGACGTCGAACGGCTCGGAGCGTCCGGCACAGGGGTGTGCATGTGCCCGACCACCGAACGCGACCTGGCCGACGGCATCGGCCCGGCCCGCGCCCTGGCGGAAGCCGGGGCGCCGCTCTCGCTGGGCAGCGACAGCAACGCGGTGGTGGACCTGCTGGAGGAGGCGCGCGGCGTCGAACTGGACGAGCGCCTGGCCACCCGGCGCCGGGGCCACTGGCGCGCCGCCGACCTGCTGGACGCCGCCACCCGAGGTGGGCACGCCTCGCTCGGCTGGCCGCAGGTCGGCCGCATCGAGCCGGGAGCCCCGGCCGACCTGGTCACGATCGCCCTGGACACCGTGCGGACGGCCGGCTGGTCGCCGGACGGCCTGGTCGAGACGGTCGTGTTCGCCGCGACCTCCGCCGACGTCCGCGACGTCGTCGTCGCCGGCCGTCGCATCGTCGCCGGCGGCCGCCACCTCGCGGCCGGCGACGTCCCGGCCGCCCTGTCCGCGGCCATCGCCCCGCTGCGATGACCCGCTCAGATGACCTCGCTCAGCTGACCCCGCTCAGGTGACCTCGCGGCCGTGCCCGGCCCGCCGACGCCGTCACCTCCGGCGCCGGGCCGGCCACCGGCCGCGCCGCGCGGCGGTGCAGCGGATCGGGACGGGCGGGCGTTCCTAGGACATGAACAACGAGACGGTCGCCCGCGCGCCGGCACCGGCCGGCACCGTACTGGCAGGCACCGTGCTGGCCGGCATGTACGGCGAGCACCGGCTCGCCCTGGTGCGCCTGGCCATGCTGCTCGTCGGCGACCTGGAGAGCGCCGAGGACATCGTGCAGGACGTGTTCTCCCGGCTGCACGCCAAGGGGCCGCGGGCCCTGACCTTGGCGTACGTCCGCGTCTGCGTGCTGAACGCCTCCCGCTCGGTCCTGCGCAGGCGCGGGGTGGCGGCCAGGGCGGCGCTGGGGCGGACGGCGGACGAGCCGGTGGATTCTGCGGAGACGGCCGCGCTGCTGGGCGAGTCGCGGCAGGAGATGCTGGCCGCCCTGGACCGGCTGCCCAGGCGGCAGCGCGAGGTCCTCATCCTGCGCTACTACCTCGATCTGTCCGACGCCGACATCGCCCGGGCGACGCGCGTCAGGGAGAGCACCGTGCGGTCCAACGTCTCACGGGGCCTGGACCGGCTTGAGCGTGAACTGGGAGGCAAGGCGTGAGCAGCATCGAGGACCGGCTCAGAGACGCTCTGGCCGCCGAGGCCGAGACCGTGCGGGACGACGGGTGGCCCCGCCCTCTGCCCGCGTCGCGCGCGCGAGCGCGCCTGTGGTGGGCGCCGGTGGCGGTGGCGGCCGCCATCGTGGCCGTGGTGGTGGGCACCGTCGTGGGGACGCGTACGGTCGCACCGCCCGCCCCGGCGGCCAAACCCACGCCGTCCACCGGCTCCGTCGCGCCGCCGATGGAGAAGGTCTGGCCTCGCGCGGTGCACGAGATCCCCGTCAAGGGCCCGGGCGGCAGGACGTTCATACCGGACGTGTTCGTCAGCGACCGGGTCGTCGCGGGCCGGGCGTTCGCTCAGAAGCGGCTCGACGGGATCTGGTCGTACGACCTGGACCGGCGTACCTTCACCCGCGTGGCGCCGCTCAGGGACCGCGACGTCATGAAGGCCCCTCTGGTCCACGGTGACGGGTATCTGGCCTGGTCGGCGCTGGCCGGTCGCAGGACCGAGATCTGGGCGGTGCCGGTCACCGGCGGCGTCCCGCGCCGGATCGTCTCGGTAACGGCCCTGATGACCAGCGACGACTCCTACTACGGCATCGACCTCGCCATCGCGGACGGCATGGCGGTGTGGTCGCCGTACGACGGCGGTGTCTACCGGGCCCCGCTGAAGGGCGGGAAGGCCGCCCTGGTCAGCGGCACGAGAGGCTTCCACCTGGTCGAATGGCCGTGGGCCGGATGGCCTCGCGTGGTGGCGGCCGACCACCCCCTCCCTCGCCCCATGGAGCACCTGAAGAACGTCCTCACCGGTGCGCTGAGCGACGTGACCCCTCCTCCCGGCCGATCAACGTGGGAAGGGTGCGGGGCGAGCTGGTGCTACACCCGTACCGAGGCATGGCGACGCGACGGAACCGGTCTGCGCAAGCTGCCGGGCAGCGCCCGCGGAAACCTGTACTCGGGCCGTTTCGTCATGCTCGCCCAGCAGGATCGCGCCGGGCGGCATGCGAGCACCGTGCACGACATCGCCACGGGACGTACCGGCCTGCTGTACCCCACCCCCCCGTTGAGCGGAGAGAAGCCGCCTCCCGCCCTCTTCCTGTCCAGGGACATGATCCGATACGAGACAGGGCGAGGCACGCAGATCGTCCTCGACCTGGTCGCCGCCGGCCGGTGAGGCACCCCGCCGCGGGCGGCGCCGAGTCGGCGGGACCCGTGAGCCACCGGTACCGTCTTCGGGGGCGGCGGGACCGGGCCGCGGGGCGGAGGCGGGGGCGGGGATGAGCGGTCTTGTGGTCGACGGCATCGGGTCGCTGGTGACCAATGACCCGGAGCTGGGGCATGGGTCGCTGGGCGTGGTGGAGGACGCGGCGATCGTCGTCCAGGACGGGCGGGTGGCGTGGGCCGGTCCGCGGACGCGCATCCCCGAGGGCGCGGGGGGCGAGCGGTACGACGCGGGCGGCCGGGCGGTCATCCCCGGGTTCGTGGACAGCCACGCCCACCTGGTGTTCGCCGGGGACCGCACCGCCGAGTTCGAGGCGAGGATGTCCGGCCGTCCCTACACCGCCGGCGGCATCCGCACCACGGTCGCGGCCACCCGCCAGGCGAGCGACGACGCGCTGCGCGCCAACGTGCGCCGCCTGGTCGCCGAGGCGCTGCGGTCGGGGACGACCACGATCGAGTGCAAGTCCGGGTACGGCCTCACCGTGGCGGACGAGGCGCGCGGTCTGCGCCTGGCCGCCGAGCACACCGACGAGGTGACCTATCTGGGCGCCCACGTCGTGCCGCCCGAGTACGCGGGCGACCCCGACGCCTACGCCGCGCTGGTCGCGGGGGAGATGCTCGACGCGTGCGCCCCGCACGCACGGTGGATCGACGTGTTCTGCGAGCGGGGGGCGTTCGACGGCGACCAGACCCGGGCGATCCTGACCGCCGGCAAGCAGCGGGGACTGGTGCCGCGCGTGCACGCCGGGCAGCTCGGACGCGGCCCCGGCGTGCGCATCGCGGTCGAGCTGGGCGCCGCCTCCGCCGACCACCTGACGCACCTGGACGACGCCGACGTCGAGGCGCTGGCGGGTGGCGACACGGTGGCCACGCTGCTGCCGGGCGCCGAGTTCTCCACGCGGTCGCCCTACCCCGACGCGCGCCGCCTGATCGACGCGGGCGCCACGGTGGCGCTGGCCGCCGACTGCAACCCGGGGTCGAGCTACACCACCAACATCCCGTTCTGTGTGGCGCTGGCCGTGCGGGACATGGGCATGACGCCCGACGAGGCCGTGTGGGCGGCGACCATGGGCGGCGCCCGCGCGCTGCGCCGCACCGACGTGGGACGGCTGTCCCCGGGCGCCCGCGCCGACATCGTGGTGCTGGACGCCCCCTCGCACGTCCACCTCTCCTACCGCCCGGGCGTCCCCCTCGTGACGCGCGTCTGGAAGGACGGCCGACCGGCGTCCTCCTCGGGGTGATCGCGGCGAGCTCTCGCTCCCCGGGCATGGACGAAGCCCTGGCAGCCGGGCTGCCAGGGCTTCGTCGCGGGCGCGGGCGGGGCCGGCCGTGTGGCGCGTGGCTACTTGCTGAAGCCGGCGGTGAGGCCGCTGAGGAGCTGGCGGCGGCCGACGATGTACAGGACGAGGATGGGCAGGGTGGTCAGGACGACGGAGGCCAGGACGCCCGGGATGTTGACGCCGTGGTCGCCCTGGAAGGTCCACAGGGCCAGCGGCAGTGTCCGCTTGGTCGGGTCCTGGGTGAGGATCAGGGGCAGCAGGAAGTTGTTCCAGGTGTGCAGCCCGTTGTAGATGGTCACCGTCACCACCGCCGGGCGGGTGAGCGGGAAGGCCAGGCGCCAGAGGATCACCCAGGTGCTCGCGCCGTCCATCCGCATCGACTCGAACAGTTCCTTCGGCACGTCGCGGATGAAGTTCGCCAGCACCAGCACCGACAGCGGGATGGCGAAGGCGATCGACGGCAGGATCATCGCCAGCAGGGAATCGTACAGGTGGAGCCGGATGATGATCAGGTAGATCGGGATGATCACCGCCTGCAGCGGGATGGCCAGGCCCATGAGGAACAGCCACCTGACCCCGGTCAGGAAGCGGCCGCCGCCGCTGCGCACGATGGCGAAGGCGGCCATGAACGAGAAGACCACCGCGGGGACGATCGCGCCGACGGTGACGATGACGCTGTTGATGAAGTACTGGACGAAGTCCGCCGCGATGACGTCCCGGTAGTTCTGCAGCGTCGGCTCGAACGGGGGCGCGAGGGGGTTGGCCGCGTAGTAGCTCGACTGGGCCTTGAAGCTGGTGATGACGATCCAGTAGATCGGCACGATGACGATGGCCAGCCACACCCACCCGGCCGCGGCGCCCAGCCAGTTGGGGCGGCGGGTCGGCGTGCCGGCGCGGCCCGGGGTACGGCGCTCGGCCGTCCGCTCGGGGGCCTCGATGACGGTCGTCCCCATGTCAGGCTCCGTCCATCTGGCTGGTGCCGTCGTTTCCCCCGCCGAGCCGGCGCAGCAGCAGCGACAGGGCGAGGCCGACCAGGACGAGGATGACCGCGATCGCGCTGGCCGGGCCCATCAGGTTGGCCTGGAAGCCCCGCTTGTACATGTCCAGGGCGAGCACGCGGGTCGCGTCCCCCGGGCCGCCGGCGGTCAGCACGAAGATCAGGTCGAAGAAGGTCAGGGACCCCACCACCATGAGCGTCGAGGAGGTGATGATCGTGTACTTCAGCTGCGGCAGGATGATGCTGAAGAAGGTGCGGACGCGCCCGGCGCCGTCCAGTTCGGCCGCCTCGAACATCGACCGCGGGATCTGCCGCACCCCGCCCTGGTAGATCAGCGAGTGGAACGGGATGTACTGCCACGACACCACGAAGATCACCACGGCGAAGGCCAGATGGCCCTCTCCCAGCCAGTCCTGGCGGAGCAGTTCGATCCCGAGCCCGGCGCCCAGGCCGAAGTTCGGGTCGAGGAGCGCCTTGTAGGCGACGGCGATGGCCGCCGAGCTGAGCAGGAGCGGGATGAAGTACAGCACGGACAGTACCGCGCGGTAGCGCTGACGGCCGGCCAGGAACACCCCGAGCAGCAGGCTCATCGGCGTCTGGACGGCCCAGGAGACGGCCACCACCAGGAAGGTCACCCACAGGGCGTGCGGGAGCCCGGGGTCGGACAGGACGGCGCGCCAGCTCGTCAGGCCGGACGGCTGGATGACGCCGACCTGGTCCCAGGTGGTGAAGCTGAGCGCGACGACGCCGATCAGCGGGATCACGGCGAAGGCGATGAAGACGAGCAGGGCGGGGAGGGCCAGCCACGCGAGGGAGCGCTCCCCGCCGCGCGTGGCGGCAGGGGAGTTCCCTCGCGGGGCGGGGGCCGCGAGCGTGCTCACTTGCCGATGACCGCGTTCATGTTGGTCGCGAACTGCTGGGGCGAGATGGAGAGCTGGAAGAGCTTGGAGATGTTGTCCAGCAGCACCTCGGCCGCCGTCGGGCTGAGCGCCTGGTCCCACGACTGCGCGAAGACCTTGGCCTTGCTGGCGATGTCGTACTGGAACTTCAGCCACTCGGCGTCCTTGGACGCGGCCAGCAGGCTGTCGGTGCCCTTGACGATCGGCACCGACCCCGCCTTGTCGATCCAGTCCTTGACCTCCTGGTCGGTGGACAGCCCGGTGGCGAGGAACTTCTTGGCGATCTCCTTCTCCTCCGGGGTGGCCTTGGAGGAGATGGACAGGTACTGGGCGGGGTTGCCGACGGTGTCGCTGATGTCGCCCTTGCCGCCGTCGATCGGGGGGAAGTTCATGTAGCCCAGGCCACCGCTGGGCACGAAGTCGCCGCCCTGGTCTTTCTGGACGCCGTAGGACCAGGTTCCGTGGAGCATCATCGCGGCCTTGCCGGTGTACAGCAGCGCCTGGTCGGCGTTGGAGTCGGCGGTGATGGAGGAGAAGCCCTTGATGAAGCCGCCGGCCTTGACCAGCTCCTGCACCTTGCCCAGGGCCTCCAGGGAGGCCGGGTTGTTCCAGGCGTCCTTCTCGCCGTCGAACACGGCCTGGAAGACCTCCGAACCGCCGATGCGGTCGTACAGGAACTCCAGCCACATCATGTTGGTCCAGCGCGACTGCCCGGCCAGGGAGAACGGGGCGATGCCCTTGGCGTTGAACTTGGGCACCAGGTCCATGATGTCGCCCCAGCTCTCCGGGGGCTTGGCGCCGACCTGCTCGAACACCTTCTTGTTGTAGAACAGCACGATCGGCTGCACGCGCTCGATGGGGAGCGCGTAGATCTTGCCGTCGATCGTCGCGGCGGGGAAGGCGGAGTCGAACAACCGGTCCTTGACGGCGGCGTTCTGCTGCAACCACGGGGTCAGGTCGTCGACCTGGCCGGCCTGCGCGTAGCTGCGCAGGGTGCCGCCGCCCCAGCCGAAGATCAGCGTGGGAGCCTGGCCGGCGCCGATCGCCGTCTTGACCTTGGTCTTGTAGGCGTCGTTCTGGAAGGGCGTGGCGGTGATCTGGCCGTTGGGGTTGGCCTGGTTGAACCGGTCCACGGCCGCCTTGCGGATGCCCTCCGCGGGCTGCGTGGACAGGTACCAGTAAGTGGCCTTCGCGCCGCTGCCGCTGCCGCCGCTGCCGCCACCGCTCGTGCCCGGCCCGGAGGTGCCGCACGCGGCGAGCGCGGCTCCCAGGGGCAGGCCGAGCGACAGGCTGAGGAAGGTGCGGCGGGATGTCGTCCTGGGCTCCACGCTGATCTCCGTACTCGAACGCCGGCGGGGGGTGGCCGCGGCTCATTGGTCGTCGATTGCGATGCCCGGCGAGCCTGGATCAGCACGCGCTGATGCCGCTCGTCACAGGTGTCGAGGTGGCTCGCCGAAATGTTTCGGTAACGTATGCGACATTTCCGAACAAGCCGTCAATGTAAATTTTGGGACCCTACCTGTCAAGACCCGCTTTCCGTCGTGTCGAAACTTTCGAGAGCGCTGACGGCGTGTCAGGCGCCCCCGGAATCCAGTTCTGGCCAGGCTCCGGAGAGCACCCGGGCGACGGCGGTGTTGAGCACGCGGACGCCGCGGGTGGACCCGGGGTTCAGGCCGGTCAGCTCGCGCACCCGCTGCAGGCGGTAGTCCAGCGTGCGGGGATGGATGTGCAGCGCGGTCGCCGCGAGCAGGCGGTTCATGTCGCAGCGGTAGTACACCTCCAGCGTGGCCAGCAGGTCGGGACCGCCGGACAGCCGCCGCGCCACCCCCCGCAGCCACTCCTCCACCTGGGGAAGCTGCGCGGCGCCGAGCTCGACGAACACATCGGCCATGCCGTGGACGCGGGGCGGGACGGCGTGGACGGGCGCCACCTGGCTGACCTGCCGGGCCATGGTCAGCGCTCCGGCCAGCGCGTGCGGCCGGCCCGGGGCCGAGCCGGCCGAGCAGGGCCGGCCGACGGCGGCGGCGAACTCGCGGGCCAGGGACAGCGCGCGTTCGCCCGCCGTCGCCCGTCCGTCCCCGGTCTCCGGCACCAGCGCCACGAACTCCTCCCGCGTGGGCCAGGCCATGGGGACCCGGTGGCCGCCGACCAGGGTCTCGATGATGTCGTCGCGCACCCGCTCGGCCCAGCCGAACGGCCGCCCGGCGACGCGGACCACGGTCACCAGATAGCGCTCGGGGACGTCCATGCCGACGTTGCCGGCCAGGTCGGGGGCGGCGGGGTCGTCGGCGAGCAGCAGCTTGGCCAGCAACTGCACGCGGGTGGCCAGTGGCAGGCGGTGCTCCTGCCCTTCCATGTATCCGCGGGTGTAGGCGTTCTGGGCGATCACTCCCTGCGGCGCGAGCCATGCCAGGGTGTGCATCAGGGCCGACAGGTCGTTGGGCCCGGCGGCGTCCTGGATCTCGTCGAGGGTCAGGCTGGAGTGCAGGACGAGCACCCTGCGGTGCGAGGCAAGGGACACGCCCCGCTCTCCGCGCTCCCTGCCGACCGCCGCGATGTAGGCGAGGTCCTCCTCGTCGAAGGGCCGGTCGTCCTCGGCCAGGGTGAGCATGCGCCGGCGCAGGACCACCGCGAAGTCCATCAGGGAGGTGCGTCCTTGGGAACCCGTCGACATCATCCGGTACTCGGCCAGCTCGCGAGCGTAGACCTCCACGGCGCGGCGGGCGTTGGCGTCGAGCCGGTTGCGCAGCACCCAGAACAGGTCGCCCATGCGGGCCCCTCCGTCGATCAGGGACGTGGGTCCCAAGGGATGTTACCGGTCAAGTCATGACATATGCCACCCTGACCGGAATAGGCCGAAATACGGTTTTCCGGTGTCCGGTTGTACGGAATGACGAATCCTCCGGCGGTCCAGCTGAGTGCGGTGTCCCGTCGATACCGGTCATTTCGTGACAAATGATGAAAAGCGCAATCCATGGTACGAGAATTCCGGCGGCGTACCTAGTGTTGGGCTGCTGCGTGGATGCGCCCGAGACCGCCACTCCGCCAGGGTTCACCCCGCCACCGACGGGCCCGGGCCGACCGCGCGACGGAAGGGAAGGCTTTGCGTGAGCGGGCCGCGGGAACGCCGGGACATGCCTTTCCGTCCGGCCGTGAAACTTTCACTACGCGAGACGGCGCGGGCGGCCTTCCAGGTATCCCGCCTGTTTCCTATTGTTTTCGCCCGGTCCCGATGTCGAACCTCCGCCCGCCGCCTCCGTGGAAGTCCGAACCGTTCGGGAATGCCGGCCGCGTAATCTTCTTCTCGCTTTCCGGTGAGTACCGTCCGAACGCCATCCCCGTCGATCATGGGTCGCGTCAAATCAGATATATAAGCATTTGTACGGTTCATGCTGGCGAACACCGCGCCGCAGGGTGATGACATGGATTTCAAGATCCTCGGGCCGATCGAGGTCCGGGCCGCCCACGGGAAGCCGATCGCACTGGGAAGGCGCAAACAGAGGGTCCTGCTCGCCGCGCTGCTGCTCAACGCGGGCAAGGCGATCCCCAGCCAGCGGATGCTCGACTGGCTGTGGGGCGAGCGGGCGCCCGCCAACGCCGAGTCCAACCTCTACACCTACATCTCCGCGCTGCGCAGGGTGCTCGGCACCCCGTCCCGCATCGAGGCCGGCTCCAACGGCTACGTGCTCCGCGTCGCGCCCGGCGAGATCGACGTGACCCTGTTCGAGCGGCTCGCCGCGCAGGGGCACCAGGCGCTGTCGGAACGACGCAACGACGTGGCGCTCGAACGGCTGACCCGGGCCCTCGGCCTGTGGCGCGCCGAATCCGTCCTGGAGGGACTGCCCCTGCCCGCGCCGCTGCGCGGCGAGGCGGCGCGCCTGGAGCGCCTGAGGGCGACCGTCGTGGAGGCCACGCTGGAGGCCCGGCTGGCGCTGGGCCAGCACGGCGAGATGCTCGCCGACCTGGAGGCGCTGACCCGCAGGGACCCGCTGAACGAGCGGCTGCGGGCCCAGCTCATGCTCGCCCTGTACCGCTCAGGGCGAAGGGCCGACGCGCTCGCGGTGTACCAGGGCGCGCGGAGGATGCTCGTGGCGGAGCTGGGCATCGACCCCGGCCCGGACCTGATGCGCATGCACCAGCGGATCCTCGCCGACGACCCCGCCCTCGCGCCGCCGCGGGCGTCCGCCGCCCGCCGGTCCTTCGCCCCGGCCGAGCTGCCCATCGACTCGCCCGCCTTCACCGGGCGGGCCGCCGAGATCGCCCGCCTGCAGACGGCGCTGACCTCCCCGGGGCCGGGCGCGATCGCCATCTCCGCGATCACCGGGGCCGCCGGGGTGGGCAAGTCCGCCCTCGCCGTGCACGTCGCCCACGGGGTCGCCGACCGGTTCCCCGACGGGCGGCTGTATGTGAACCTGCACGGCTCGACGCCCGACGTCGCGCCGCTGGACCCGGCCGACGTCCTGGCCCGCCTGCTGCGCTCCCTCGGCGACCACACGGCCGTGCGCGCCGACACCGACGAGGCGGCCGCCCGGTTCCGCTCGCTGACCGACGGCAGGCGCCTGCTGCTCCTGCTCGACAACGCCCGCGACGCCGCCCAGGTGCGCCCGTTGCTGCCGGCCAGCCCCACCTGCCGCGTCCTGATCACCGCCCGCCGCATGCTCACCTCCCTGGACGCCGTGGCGCACTTCCGCCTCGGCGTCATGGGAGAGGACGAGACCTCCACCCTGCTCGGCCGCCTGATCGGGGAGGACCGCGCCGCCGCCGACCGGCGGGCGGCGCGCGCGATCGTCCGGCTCTGCGGCGGGCTGCCGCTGGCGATCAGGATCGCCGCCGCCCGGCTGGTCGCCCGGCCGGGCCTCGCGCTGCGCGCCCTGGCCGACCGTCTCGCGGTCGAGGACGACCGCCTGTCGGAGCTCCAGTCCGACGACCGGGCCGTACGGGCGTGCTTCATGATGAGCTACCGGAGCCTTTCCGCCGAGAGCTCGCGGATGTTCCGCCTGCTGAGCCTGCTCGGCGGCTCCGACATCAGCGTCGCGGTCGCCGCCGCCCTGGCCGACCGCTCCGAGGCGCGCGCCGCGGACCTGCTGGACCACCTCGCCGACGCCCAGCTCCTCGAGGCCTGCGACCACGACCGCTACCACATGCACGACCTGCTGCGCCTGTTCGCCCGCGAAAGGGCCAGGGAAGAGGAGGCCGAGGAGGACCAGGCGCGGGCCGTGCGGCGGGCGCTGCACGCCGTCTGGACCTCGCCCGTGCCGCCGGTCCCCTGCGCCACCGCGAGCGGCTGAAACGGGCGCTGACCGGCCACGCCGGAAATCATCCGCATTCACCGTGAGTTCTGACAGGTGAATCCGCGTCGGCCCCCTTCCGGGCGATTCTTTCTCCTGCGCGGCCGCCCGCATGCCGCCGACCTACACAGATTCGTATGGGGCGAGGTATAGCCGCACTCAACACCATCGATGACATGTCTCCTCTCTTCTCGCCCGGCGAGGAGAAGGCCGGCGCCTTGCGGAATTCGTGCGAACACGTAAGGGAAGGGCAGACGTGTCTGAGCTGATCGGCATCGACGAGTGTGAAGACTTCTCGGTGAAACAGGTCCAGGACCTCTACAGAAAGTACGTCAGCCGCAGTCAGGTCAACCTCATGACCTCCTTCGGCTTCGGCCGTGAACTCGTCGAGCGCGCCGAGGGCGCATGGATCTGGACGCGCGACGGCCGCCGGGTCCTCGACGTCACGGGCGGCGTCGGAGTGCTCAACCACGGCCACAACCACCCCCGGATCCTCGAGGCGCGGCGCCGCTTCGCCGAACGCCGGCGAATGGAGGTGCACAAGGCGTTCTTCTCCCCGTACGTGGCCGCGCTGAGCCACAACGTGGCCGAACTGCTGCCGGGGGATCTGAACATCTCGTATTTCCCCAATTCCGGCGCCGAGGCCAACGAGGGCGCCGTCAAGATGGCGTACAAGTACCACGAGGGCCGGCGCAACACCATCCTGCGCTCCGACATCAGCTTCCACGGCAAGACCCTCGGCGCGGGCAGCCTCACCGGATCGGCCGAGAACTCCTTCCGCTTCCCCGGGCTCCCGGGCATCGTCGTCCACCCCTATGGCGACATCGCGGCCCTGCGCCAGGCCATCGAGGCCGCGCGCACCCCCGACGGCAAGTGCGACGTCTACGCGATCATGGCCGAGCCGTACAGCGCCTCCAGCATGCGCGCGTGGTCGGAGGCCGACCTGTACGAGATGCGCCGGCTCTGCGACGTCAACGACATCATGCTGATCTTCGACGAGGTCTACACCGGGTGGGGCAAGACGGGCAGCCTGTTCTACTTCATGCGCTACCCCGACCTGCTGCCCGACATCCTGGTGTACTCCAAGTCGCTCGGCGGCGGCAAGGCGTCGATCTCGGGGTACACCGCCCGCGAGCCGGTCTTCCGCAAGGCCTACGACCGGCTCTCCGACGTCATCCTGCACAGCACGACCTACTACGGGTTCGGCGAGGAGACCGTCACCGCGCTCGAGGCGATCAACGTGGTCGTCGAGGACGACTACCCCGCGCGGGCGCGGCAGATCGAGCGCATCCTGCGGCCGGGCCTGGAGAACATCCACAAGCGCCACCCCGACGTGGTCGGCCGGGTCAGCGGTGTGGGCTCACTGTGGGGGGTGTTCCTGGCCGGCGGCCCCAAGGTGCTCGACCTGGCCGCCAAGCTCGCGCCGGGCTTCTCCGGCGACCCGCAGTTCCGCACCAAGCTGATCACCCTGTCGGTCATCGCCGAGCTCTACCGCGAGCACGGGATCGTCTCCTACTACAGCCCGAACGCCGACAACCCCCTCGTCGTCGCGCCGACCCTCGCCGTCGAGCCCGAGGACCTCGAGTACTTCCTGGACCGCCTGGACAAGACCCTGGCCAAGGGCCTGCCGCGGCTGCTCGGCCGGTTCGTCCGGGAGAAGGTGGGGTCGCGATGGTCCTCCGGGTCGTAGTCACCGGCAGCGCCGGGATGCTCGGCGGGAACCTGGCCCGCCGGCTCGTGCTCGACGGCCACGACGTGCTCGGGGTGGACGTGCGCCCGCTGCCCGACCCGCTTCCCGGGGTCCGGCACCGGCTCGGGGACGTGCGCGACCTGCCGCTGATGACCGAGGTGATGGCCGGGGCCGACGCGGTGGTGCACTGCGCGGGCGCGCTGCCGAGCTACCCGGCCGAGCAGATCCACGACCTGATCGTCAACGGCACCCACGCCGTGCTGGAGGCCGGGCGCCGGGCCGGGGTGGAGCGACTGGTCCACATCTCCTCCACCGCCGTGTACGGGCTGCCCAAGCTGGTGCCCACGCCGGAGGACCACCCGCGCGAACCGGTCGACCCCTACACCAGGGCCAAGAGCGAGGCCGAGGAACTGGCCGAGAAGTACCGCTCCGGCGGGATGTGCGTGCCGATCCTGCGTCCCAAGACCTTCCTCGGCCCGGGCCGCATGGGCCTGTTCGCGATGCTCTTCGAATGGGCGGAGGAGGGACGCAACTTCCCGGTCATCGGCGGCGACAAGCGCATCCAGATGTTCGCCGTGGAGGACCTGGTGGAGGCGGTGACCGGCGTCCTGACCGCGCCCCCCGCCGTCGCCGGCGACACCTACAACCTGGCCGCGGCCGAGTTCGGCACGCTGCGGGAGGACTTCCAGGCGGTGCTCGACGCGGCCGGGCACGGCGGACGCGTCGTCTCGCTGCCCGCCCGCCCGACGCTGGCCGGGCTGCGGCTGCTGGAGCGCAGCCGGCTGTCCCCGGTGTACGGGCGGCTGACGCGCAAACTGCTCGCCGACTCCTACGTCAGCATCGACAAGGCCCGCGAACGCCTCGGCTTCCGGCCACGGCTGTCCAACCGGGACGCGATCCTCCGCACCTACTCATGGTGGCGGGAACACCGCGGGGAACACCGCGCGGCCGGCTCACCGCGCGGCGCGGGACGGACCAGCCGCGACGCGTGGCGGCAGGGCGCACTCTCACTGGCGAAAGTGTTCTTCTGAGCTGACCGGGGTAAACATGCACGTCGTCGAATCGGCAGACGTCCCAGAAAGCCCGCAGCGGCCCGAGCCGGCGCCGGGCCGCACCGCGGAGGCCCGGACGCACCTGATAGCGGATCTCGCCGGCCTGATCCGTCCCTCGCACGCGGCCAAGGCGATCCTGCTGGTGCCGGTGGCGCTCATCGGCGCCGCCTCCTACAGCTTGGCCGAGGTGGCCGGGATCGTCGCGGCCACGGTCGCGTTCATCCTCGCCTCCGCCGCCGTCTACATCGGCAACGACATCGCCGACCGCCACCGCGACCGCCACCACCCCGTCAAGCGCCACCGGCCCATCGCGGCCGGTCGCGTGGGGGTCGGCACCGCCTCGGTGTGCTGCGCGGTCCTGCTGACGCTGCTCGGGGTCATCGTCGCCCGCGCGCCGGGCACCTACTGGCCGCTCTACGTGTACCTGGTGCTCAACATCGCCTACAGCCGCGTCCTGAAGCACATCCCGCTGGTCGACGTCGGCACGGTGGCGGCCGGCTTCGTCCTGCGCGTCGTCCAGGGGTATGAGGTGACCGGAGGACGGGTGCCGGCCTGGCTGCTGATCACGGTGTTCTCCATGTCGCTGGTGCTGCTGATCGGCAAGCGGCGGCAGGAGCTGCTGCGGACCGGCGCCGTGCACCGGCCGGCGCTTCGCGGCTACTCGATGGAGCTGACCAACTGGCTGCTGCAGATCGCCTCGGTGCTGTCACTGGTGTCGGGGCTGATGTACCTGCGCGACGAGGGCCCGTTCGGGCCGCAGCACGGCCAGACGGCGATGATGCTGTCCACGCCCTTCGCGCTGTTCGCCCTGTTCCGGTACCTGCAGATCCAGCTCGTGGACCAAGACGGCGGTGACCCGGTCCGCATCCTGCTGCGGGACCGGGTCATGGTCGCGAACTCGATGTTGTGGGCCGCCACCTTGGGCGTGACGCTCGTGCTCGTCCACCACCCATCCCTGGCGGCCTTGGTCACGTTGTGACAGCGACACGGAAAGGAAGGCGATGGACGTCCGATTACTGGGACCGGTCGAGGTGACCGTCGAAGACCGGCACGTTCCGCTGGGGCCTCCCCAGCGGCGTGCGGTGCTGGCCGCCCTGGCGGTCGACGCCAATCACCCCGTATCACTGGGGACGCTGATCGAGCGTGTCTGGGATCTTCCGCCGGACCGGGCGACGGACTCTCTCTACGCCCACATCGCACGCCTGCGCCAGGCGCTGACGGCGACCGGGATCGGCATCGAGCGCCGCGGCGGCGGTTACGTCCTGGAGGTCGACCCCGACCGGGTGGACGCCTACCGGTTTCGCCGGCTGGCCAAGCAGGCGCAGACCCGCGCCGGGGACGACCTCACCCGGGCCGCGCTGCTGGCCGAGGCGATGGAGCTGTGGCGCGGCTCGCCGCTGACCGGCGTCCCCGGAGACTGGGCCGCGCGGATGCGCTACAGCATCGAGCAGCAGTTCGTCGGAGCCCTGGTCACCTGGGCGCAGGCGCACCTGCGGCTCGGCCGGCCCGACATGGTGGTCACCGAGCTCACGCCGCTGGTTCCGCGCTATCCGCTCGCCGAGCCGCTCGCCAGCATGCTGATGCGCGGCCTGTGCGCTCTCGGCCGCACCGCGGAGGCGGTGGCGCTGTACGCCCGCCTGCGCGGGTACCTGGCCGAGCAGCTCGGCATCGAGCCGGGTCCTGAACTGCGCGCCCTGCACCTGACCATCCTGCGCGGCGACCGCGACCCGCTGACGCGGGCGGCCGGCGCGGCCGGGGCCCGCGAGCTGCTGTTCGCACAGGTCACCGGCTCGGCGAGATGACCAGGCGCTGCCCGCTGTGGTCGGACTGCCCGTTCGAGCGCACCAGCCGGTACTCGTGGACGGTCAGTCCGGGCGTGGTGAAGGCCCAGTCGATGCGCCACCAGGGCAGCCGCTCGTCCCAGGTGACGGGGTAGAGGGACCCGAGGGCCGGGGCGGCGTCGGTCATCCGGTCCGGCAGCAGGCGCAGGATGCCCATCGCCGGCGAGGCGTTGAAGTCGCCGGCCAGGAAGGCCGGGTGCGGGTTCGCGCCGATGTCGGCCGCGAGCGCGCGGAGGTTGGCCACCCGCGCCCGGTGCTGAGTCCGGTCCAGGCGGCGCGGGTCCAGGCCGCGCGAGGACGGGTCGAGGGGCGAGTTGATGTGGGCGTTGTAGAATGAGACTGTCTCGCCGCCGGCGCGCACGTCGGTGCGCAGGGTCTTGACGGTGTAGAAGCCGGGCCAGTGCGAACCGGCCGGCACGACGGCGTCCCGGTCGCCGTCCGCCCACGGGCGCAGGTCGATGCCGCGCGAGAGGACGATGGGGAAGCGCGACAGCGTCACCAGCTCCCCGGCCTCGGCGACGTGGTAGCCGGGGAACTCCCGGCGCAGCCGGTCCAGGCCGTCGACCCTGATCGGCCGCGAGTCCGGGCCGAAGTAGACGTACTCCTGAAGCAGCAGCACGTCGGCGTGCTGGGCGCGCAGGTACCGGTAGAAGCCGGCGGCGTCCTGGGGCGGCGTGCCGGTGGGCGGGGGCATCTCCCGCCCGGCGTCCGCCCGCTGGTCCCAGTACCAGGTGTTCCAGGAGAACACCGTGATCGCGCCCGGCGGGGCCGGGACGGCGCGGTGCCACAACGACGCGAGGTTGATGCCGCTCACTCCCGCGCCGAGCGCCAGGGAGGCCAGCGCCGCCACGGCGGCGACCGGCCGCCGTGCCCGCTGTGGCCGCTGTGCCCGCCGTATCAGGCGCGCCGCCACGACGGCCACCAGCAGCAGGGCCGGGACGAGCGCGAACGTCAGCGGCGGCACCAGCTCGGGGACCTGCCACCACCACACCCGGCCGGACAGCGCGCGATGCAGCGCCGCGACGACCAGCCAGGCCACCGCCGCCGCCGTCACCGGACCGACCCTCCGGCGCGCCCTCGGGACGCGCCGGGAGCCGCCGGGCCGCGCCGCGACCCGCGTTCCCTCGGTCATCGGCGCCGGCCGGGCACCGGACGCGGGCCCGCGGCGGGCCCCCGCCGCGGACCCCGGGGGGCCGTCACGTCGCCGCCTCCCCGGCGGCCGCCGGCCGCACGAGCAGGTCGGTGTCGTAGAGCCTGCGGAACCTCGCCGAGCACAGCCACCGCACCACCCCGGCCGCCACCCCGGCCGCGATGGTCACGTTCACCAGGAAGTGCACGGCGCCGAAGTACAGCAGGAACGACGGGCCGCGCCTGCGCAGCACGAAGCGGTACATGCCGAGATCGGCCAGGAGCGACACCGCCAGGGCGAGCGCCGGCAGCACGGCGCCGGCCGGGCCGAGCAGGACGGCCACCGGCACCGCGGCGAGCGCCGCGAGCGCGGCCAGGCTGCCGCCGGCCCGGCTTCCGGTCTCGAACCCGCGGGCGAAGCGCCGCCGCTGCGCGTAGAGCGGCACCCGCGCCCGCCCCCGCCGGTACAGCTTGCGCAGCAGCTTGAACAGCTTGTCGTCATGGTCGTGCCGCGAGCGCACGGCGGTGGTGAGCACCATCTCGTACCGCTGGGTGAGGCGGTGACCGTAGTCGACCTCCTCGGTCTCGCGCAGCTCGGTGTTGAACGGCCCGATCTCGTCGTACACGCGGCGGGGCATGGCGACCAGCGCCGGGAACAGGAACGAGATCGGCCCCTCGGAGCTGGCCGTCCAGTAGTAGTACTGCAGGGCGCGGTACTCCTCGACGAGGCTGTCGCGGATCAGCGGCTCGGGGTCGTGGATGCTGCACACGGCGCCGAGCCCGGGATCGCCGTCGAGCATCCGCACCGCCACCTCGACCGAGTCGGGGTAGGCGGCGACGTCGGAGTCCACGAACACGAGTATCTCACCGGTGGCGTGGGCGACGCCGAGGTTGCGCGCGCCGGCCACGCCCATGTTGCGCTCGGTGCGCACGACTCGCACGCCGAGCCGCCGCGCCACCTCGACCGAGTCGTCGGTGCTGCCGTCGTCCACCACGATCAGCTCGATCGGCCGGTAGGTCTGCCCCTGCAACGCGCGCAGGCACAGCTCCAGCGAGGCGGCGTAGTTGTAGTTGGGCACGATCGCCGACACCAGCGGGGAGTGGCCGGTCATCGTCACACCTCCACCGACGCCGAGCGGGCGGGGATGTCGTAGGTGCGGCGGAACCGGCTCGACAGCACGCATTGGGCGGCGCCGGCGAACACCGCCACCGCGACGGTGACGTTCACCAGGAAGTGCACCGCGGCGAAGTACAGGGTGAACGGCAGGCCCGCGTAGCGCAGGACGAACCGGTACATGCCGAGGTCGGAGGCGATCGACCCGAGCAGCAGCGCGATCGGCGCGACCAGCCACAGGGGGCCGAGCAGCGCCGGCAGGGGAGCGGTGAGCACGGCGAACAGCGCGGCCAGCGACCCCCACCCGCGGCTGCTGTTGGCCGGGCCGCCGTTGAAGTCGGGGCGGCGCAGGTACAGCGGGATGTGCAGGCGGGCGCGGTGGAAGAACTTCGACAGCACCACGCTCAGCCGGTCGTCGTGGTCGTGCCTGCCGATGATCCTGTTGTCCAGCACGATGCGGTACCGCTGCGTGACGCGGTGGCCGTACTCGGCGTTCTCGCTGTGCCGCAGCGCGGGGTTGAGCGGCCCCACCTCGCGGAAGACCTCCGCCCGCATCGCGAACAGCGCGGAGTAGATGGTGGTGATGTCGCCCTCGTCGCCGGAGATCCAGTAGTGGAGCTGGAGGCTGCGGTACCGCTCCACCATGCTGTCGGCGATCAGCGGCTCGGGGTCGTAGGTGCCGCACACCACCCCGATCGCGGGGTCCGCGGTGAGCAGGTCCACCGCGTGCTCGACCACGTCCTCGGCGAGCGCCAGGTCGGAGTCCAGGAAGAACAGAACCTCCCCGCGCGCGTGTCCCACGCCGAGGTTGCGCGCCGCGGGGGCGCCGATGTTGGTGTCGGTCACCACGACGCGCACGCCGTGCCGGTGGGCGATCTCCACCGATTCGTCGGTGCTGCGGTCGTCGACGACGATGACCTCGATGTGGGGATAGGTCTGGCGCTCGAGTGCCTCCAGGCACAGCCCGAGCGTGCGGGCGTAGTTGTAGTTCGGCACGATGACCGAGACGAGCGGCCTTCGTTCGTCCATGATCGATGACCCCTTTCGGGCCGTCCGCAGGGTGATGACGGTTACTTGCCGCTTCTTCGCGGAAGAGGGGGAGGCGGCGTCGCGGGACGCGCGGCGGAGACGAGGGCTGGGCGCCTCCGGCGGCCGGTCCCCGGCGGCACCGGTCACCCGCTCCGGCGCAGCAGCAGCGGCGCGGCGCGGCCCCGGCCGGTCCTGGTGAACTCCGAGCCTCCGTTGACCCGGGGGAAGGGCTCGTCCGGCACGGGGACCTCCAGGAAGGCGCAGAGCGGCTCCCAGCCCTCACGCGCGTCGAAGATCAGGAGCCGCTCGGCCGGGATGGTGGCGACGACCTCGGCCGTGTGCGCCCTGAACAGTTCGATGGCGCGTTCCGGCGCGCGGTCGGCCGGGGTCCGGAAGGTGCGCGCGTCGAGGGTGGTGTCCACCATCTTGACGAACGCGGCGAGATCGGTGCCCAGCAGCGACGACAGCGCGACCGCCGCCCGGCCCGGCAGCGAGTTCATTCGCTGCCGCTGCATGAACAGCGTGCCGCGCATGCTGTCCAGCCACCGCTCGGGATCGCGCACGGTAAGGACGATCTTCGCCTTGGGGTAGTACTCGGCCAGCGCCCGCCAGTGCGCGGAGGTCGGCCCGTCCACGCACGACTCGTAGCCGATGAGCACGTCGTCCCAGTTCACGTCCCGTCCGTGCCTGAGCCCGGCCTCCAGCAGCGGCCTGATCCGGCCGGGGTGGTGGAACACGTCCACCATGTGATGACACGGCCCGAGGCCGAGCCGCTCCAGCGCCGTCTTCAGCGACAGCGTCCCTGTTCTGCCGAACCCGGTGCCGATGACGCGCATGGCGCCTAGTCCTGCGCGGCGAGCAGCTGCGCGGGCTTGGTGAGGCGCGAGAGCGCCAGGCGTTGCAGGACGCCCACCGCCCCGCCGAGGGCGCCGGTGAAGGTGACGGCGAGATGGACGCCGGAGAAGTAGACGCCGAACGGGACGCCCCGCTGGGCGAAGGCGAACCGGTAGGTCGTGCCGTCCAGCGCGGCGGCGGCGGCCACGAGCGCGGGCGGGACCAGCGCGCCGGCGCGGCCGGCCACCAGGGGCAGCGCCAGGGCCGGGACCGCGGCCAGCAGCAGGACGCCGCCGACCGCGCGAGGCACCGAGTCGCCGGGCGTCTCGCCCTGGCGCCAGTCCATCGCGCTGAGGCGGGCGCGGCGGAACACCTTGCGCAGGATCGTCCGCACGGTGGCGTCGTGGTCCTTGCGCCCGCGCACCGTGTCGGTGAGCCGCACCTCGTGGTCGCGGTTCACCCGCACGCGGTAGTCGGAGGAGACGGTCTCGCGCAGCTCGGGGTCGAACGGGCCGACCTCGGCGAACACCTTGGCCGGCACGGCGAGCACCGCCGCGTGCAGCTCCAGGGTCGGGCGGTGGGCCGGCATCCACCAGCGGTACATCTGCAGCGCGCGATATTGGGAGGCGAGGCTCTGGGACATCAGCGACTCGGGGAGCAGGATCCCGCCGAGCGCGCCGACCGAGGGCTGGGCGTCGAGGATCTCCACCGCGTTCTGCACGGCGTCGGGGTCCAGGGCGATGTCGGCGTCGAGGAAGAACAGGATCTCGCCGGTGGCGTGCTCGGCGCCGAGGTTGCGCGCGCGGGTCGGCCCGCCGTTGACCTCCGTGCGCAGCACCTTCGCGCCCTTGGAGGCGGCGACCTCGGCCGCGTCCTCGGTGCCGCAGTCGTCCACCACGATGACCTCGATGTGCGGGTAGGTCTGTGCCTTCAGCGCATCCAGGCAGAGTCGCAACACGTCGGACCGGTTGTAGCTGGGGATGATGACGGAGACCAGGGGGTGCTCCCGACTCATGGTGTGCTCCAGTGGCTAGAAGCCGTGGTCGCGACACGGGGGTGTCCGACCTCGTGTCCGTTTCACGCTAAGCACGGGGGCTTGTCCCATTCTTGTCGCGTCCGTCCTCCGGGCCGGGCCTCCGGCGGCGCGGCTGACAAGGGTGCGCGGCTGACAAGGATGCGCGGCTGACAAGGATGCGACAAGACCGCGTCAATACGTTCGACGCCGACCCACGCACCGAGAATGGTGTCGATCTCTCCGAGGATGGTGTCGATGCGCGACCGGGACGCCGTGATCGAGGAGCAGCCCGTCAGCCCGCCGTCCGAGCCCGGTGCGGGCTGGGCGACGCGCGTCGGGCGTGCTGTCCGCCCGCGACGGCGATGGTGCCTGGGCACCAAGCTCGTCGTGACCGCCTCCGTGGCGTGGCTGGTGTTCGTGGTGTGCCACCTGCTGGCCAGCGGGCGCACCTCAGTGTGGGCGCCGATCGACCTGATCCCGCCGCTGCTGTTCCTCGCGGTCCCGGTGGCGCTGATGCTCGTGGCGCCGCTGGCCCGTCCGGTCCGCTGGCGCATCATGTCGCTGCTGCTGGTCACCGTGCTGCTCGGCGCCGGGCGCAGCGGGGTGAACTACGAAACCCTGTGGTACACGCCGCCGCCCGCGCCGCCGGGGGCCATCACCGTGGCCGCCTGGAACACCGAGTTCTGGGACCAGGACTGGCGCACCGCCGAGGGCGACCGGTATTCCCCCGAGTTCTACGCCTACCTGCACAGCCTGAACGCCGATGTCTACCTGCTGATGGAGTACCTCTACGTCGACACCGCGGCGGGCGACATGTCCTCGCAGCGCTGGACGGCCGACCTGGCCAAGCGCATTGACAAGACGGCCGAGCTGCGCCGGGAGTTCCCCGGCTACCACATCGCGGTGTCCGGCGAGCAGATCACGCTGTCGCGGTTCCCCATCGTCGCCCACCGCGGCCTGGACGTGCGCCCGTGGCTGCCGGCCGACCAGAAGCCGATCCCCGAGGCGCTGCGCGCCTGGACCGAGGGCTACACGGTCGAGACGCTGCGCACCGACATCGAGGTCGGCGGGAAGGTGGTCTCCTTCTACGACGGCCAGATCTCCCAGCCGCCGACCGAATGGCGGCTGTGGAGCGCCGAGTCGCGCGACCTCGATCACAGTCACACCCTGCGGCGCGAGGCGAGCTTCCGGGCGATCAGCGCGGACATCGCGGCCAACCGCAACCCCGTGGTGCTCGCCGGCGACCTCAACACCTCCCCGGCGATGGGCATCCGCCGCCTGCTCCCCGAGCGGCTGGTCGACCGGACGCCGGCGCTCTCGTCCCTCTATCCGGCGACCTACCTGGCCGGGACCGCCGAGCTGTGGCGGATCGACTGGCTGTACACCACCCCGGACGTGGCCGTGCACCGCTACGAGCTGCCCGGCTCGGCGGGGCTGTCCGACCATCGGGCCCAGCGCGTGGTCATGTCGGTGTCCTGACCGGCGCGCGGGGCACGGCCGGGGACCTTACCGACGAAGGGAACGGATATGCCTGACGAGATGGCCTGGCGTGGTGATGTCGCGGTCATCGTGCCCAACTACAACAAGAACAAGACCCTCCGCGCCTGCCTGGAATCGGTGTACGCGCAGACCTACCCGGCGGCCGAGGTGATCGTCGTCGACGACGTCAGCACCGACGGCTCGCTGGACATCGCGCGGAAGTTCCCGTGCACGATCGTCGAGCCGCCGCGCAACCAGGGCCCGGCCGGCGCGCGCAACCTCGGCGTGGCGAGCAGTTCCGCCCCGCTGCTGTTCTTCGTGGACTCCGACACCGCGCTCGCGCCGGACGCCGTCCACAACGCGGTCAGGGCCTACCGGCGGACGCCCGACGCGGGGATGGTGCAGGGCATCTACGACAAGGAGCCGCTGTACGACGACGGCCCCGTGGAGCGGTACCGGGTCATCTGCGAGCACTACGAGCGCAGCCAGACCACCGCGACGTTCCTGTCCTGCACGCTGATCCCGCGCCACGTCTTCGAGGAGGCGGGGCGCCTGGACGAGCGGCTGCGCGACGGCGAGGACTTCGAGTTCGGCACGCGGGTCCCGTCCCGCTACCGGCTCGTGGTGGACACCTCGGTGGTCACCCGGGCCGACGACGAGGACCGGTTCTGGGGGTGCCTGGTGGAGCGGTTCGTCCGCTCGACCACGCTTCCGCTGATCATGGTGCGGGCGCGGCGGCTGCGCGCGGAGGGCCGGGTCGGCTTCCAGCTCAACATGATCGGGACCGGCCAGCACAGGCGCCGCAAGCCGCCGCGGGTCTCCTCCGCCTCGGCGACGGCGACCTTCCTCACGCTGCCGCTCGCCCTGCTCAGCCCCTGGCTGCTGCTCGTGCCGGCGGCGACGCTGGCGGTGTTCCTGCGCATGAACAGCAGGTTCATCGGGTTCACCTACCGATACCGGGGCGCCCGCTTCGCCCTGTGGGTGAGCTGGATGCAGCTCTGCTTCCACACCGCGTTCTTCCTCGGCGCCTGCGTGGGGCTGCTACGCGTCGCCTACGAGCTGGCCCGCCGGCAGGGCGAGCCGGTCAGGACCGGCCTGTCCCCGGCCTCGACGGCCGGTGCGCGCGAGTGAGCGCGAGCAGCGTCCCCCCACCGGCACGGCGGTTCCGGCCTCCCCGGATCCCGGGGCCGCTGCGGCGGCTGCGGCTCCCGCGCCTGCCCCGCCCGCTGAAGCGGGCGTTGATCGCGGCCTTCGCGCTGGCCGTCGCGGGCGCCATCGCGCTGACGCTGTCCCGGCTCGACTGGGGGGTGGTCGGCGTCCTGTTCACCCGGCGCGACCCGGCGCAGATCACCCTGCTGCTGGCCGGCGCGCTGCTGGCCAGCATGGCCGGGTTGTCGTTCGGGTTCCTGGCCTGGCGGGTGGTGCTGCTGGAGATCGGCCCGCCAGTAAGCGAGCCGCGCGTGGTGCGCATCTTCTTCGTGGGCTTCTTGTCGAAGTACGTGCCGGGAAGGGTGCCCGGTATCATCGCCATCACCAAGGTGGCCACCGCCAACGGCGTCACCTTCGCCCGGCTGATCAGCACGGCGGCGGTGGTCATGAGCCTGGTGCTGCTGAGCGGGTTCACGGTCGGGCTGCTGGCGGGCGTGCAGATGCTCGGCGCGCAGGCGGGGTGGCTGGCGGGCGCCGCCGTGCTCATCGTGGTCGTCCTGGTGCGGCCGCAACTGATCAACCGCGGGTCCGCGCTGCTGCTGCGGCTGCTGCGCCGGCCGACGGCGGCCAAGGCCGCCTCGGTCCGCGGGGTGCGGCTGGCGGTCGGCTGGCAGAGCCTGTCGTGGGTGGTCACCGGGCTGCACCTGTGGCCGCTGGCCATCGCCATGGGCGCGCCCGCGGCCCGGTCGCTCGCGCTGTGCGTCGGGGCGTTCACTCTGGCCACGACGATCGGCATCGCGGCCGTGTTCATCCCCGACGGCATCGGCGTCCGCGAGGCGGTGCTGACGGCGGCGCTGAGCGTCGTTTTGCCCGCCCCGGCCGCCGCCGTGGTGGCGGTGGCCAGCCGCCTGGTCTCCACGGTCAGCGAGGTGCTGCTCGGCGCGATCGCCCTGGCCGCCGCTGAATACGTCATCCGCCGCGGACGAACTTCCCCACAAGCCGCCACCCCCTCAGCGGCTTCGCCGAACCCTGACTGCGCTCCGCACGCAACCGGCGCGCCGTAAGGCGCTTCGGAGGGCTTGGGCGGCGACGGTCCGAAACCGAGAGGCCGCAGGATCGGCGACGGATGGATGGTGTGCGGTGATCGGGAGATCAGCCCGTGATCCTTCCCACGAAGAGCAGGATATGCAGTGCCATGAAAACGAAAGGAACGCGTCGTTCACTCATGCCTAGTTCGGCATACCGGGTGCGCCA
Source organism: Sphaerisporangium sp. NPDC004334 (assembly GCF_053602655.1). Classification (NCBI taxonomy): domain Bacteria; kingdom Bacillati; phylum Actinomycetota; class Actinomycetes; order Streptosporangiales; family Streptosporangiaceae; genus Sphaerisporangium; species Sphaerisporangium sp. NPDC004334. Next base: position 112,077 of record NZ_JBSGDZ010000012.1, on the reverse strand, counting down.
AGAGGGGATGGGGTCTCGTCGAAGGGCAGCCCACTCTTCGGAGAAGAGCTTGACGGGAAGTTGTTCCTCGATCTCGTTGATTATCTCGAATTTGGCTCGGTTAAGATCGCGATAGCTCTTGAGCTGCAGCCACCAGGTGGCCGATAAGGCGATGCCGGCGAGCGCGACGGCTATCGAGGCCCACAGTGACGTGGCAAGGTCGGGATCGGCGAGTCCCAACACCGCGACGAACGCGGTCTGTACCGACAGGAAGAAGGAGTTCGAGGTTCCCCTGCGGGCGGACACCCGGTCGGCCATCTCCACGGCGAGTTTATAGAGGTCGATGACCTCCTGCGACGGGGTGGACCCGGGTGTCTGAGTCACCGGGCTTCACCACTCGGCCGATTGGAGTTCTCATGATGCAACGCGTCCATATTGTCGTCCGCCTTCGCCGTCCACGGCTTCATTGGCGCCGTCCGATCAGGGGCTCCTCGAAGATCCTTTCGTGGTCATGGTCACGGATGAACACACGCCTGTTCATCGATCTCCTCGGTGATGTCGACGAATTCGCCGCAGTCTAACACCCCTACGGAGAAGGGAAGTGTTCATCGCGAGGAATTGTCGTCCTGGAGGATGGACGTCCATGCGGCCATTTGCTCGGCGGTCACCCCCAGAGGCGCCTGCAGCCGATGGAGTCCCTGCAGGATGCTCTCAATCTCGGCGTCCGTGGGATTGTATTGCCTGACCGCTCGCAGGTAGTCTCCGGCGTGAAGCAGATCGCCGCTGACTATGGCCGCCGTCGCGGCGGTGGCGTTGACCCACATGTTCCGCTCAGAGAGCCGGTCGATGATCTGGATCGCCTGCCGGTAGACTCTCGCGGCATCCTGGAGTCGCCCCAGTTGCAATTCCGACATGCCGAGCAGGTCCGCGAGATAGTAGGAGTCCGGATTCACGATGAACGCCGCGGCGTATACTTCTCGGGCTTCCCTGATGCGGTTTTGTTCTCTGAACCATCGGCCTTTCAGTGCCGCGCATTCCACGTTCGTCACAAAGGCCTCGGGGGCGAGATCTTCGATTCCCTCGATGGTCCTTCTCGCGTTCTCGTAGTCCCGGCAGGCGAGCTGAGCCTGGCCGAGGGACCGCAGGACGAACAGGTCGCGTGGGGACAGTCGGCGGGCCATCTCGAACTGCTGTGCCGCCTCGCCATAGCGTTTGGCGGCCATGTAAAGCTGAGCGAGCCTGCGGTGCAGGCGTATGTCGATGGGACGTTCCTCCACATCGGCTTTCTGGCCGAAGGCCAACAGCAACCAGTCGTGGACCTGGCGGACCTCTGACGCTCGGTCATCTGAGGCCAGAGCCGCCAGTCTCTCGCACCATTCGGCGACGATCGGCTCGGTCGGAGTCAGGGGAGCGGTCCGCAGTGCCTCGGTGACGGTGGTGAGCCAACGGCTTGCGACCCTCTCGACGTTCTGTGCGGCCCTGATCGTCGAGGCCCGGTCGTCGCCGCTGAATTGTTCGATGAACTCGTTGAGGAGAAGTCGCACGTCGGAGAATACGTCGCCGCGCGCGATGTGCGCGTGACTGCTCAGGAGCGGGGAGGGGACGTCGTTCATGCCAATCTGGAAGGCGATGGGGCGTACGCTGCGTAAGTTGGCCCGTGATCCGGAGAGGGCCGCCCCGTAGACCGCTCCTGCCTCCCATAGGACCCACGGCTTGTGCACTGATGCCGGAGTGAGCAGAACGAGGGTGACGGTCGCGGTCTGAACCTTCTCGGCGATCCACTGGAACCAGTTCTCCCCGAACTGGACACCACCTCCCAGTTCTCGACTGGTGGAATACTCCACAGATATGGCGTCAGGCCCGAACAGTGCGATGAGGGCATCTCGCACGGCATCGGCGATCGCTTTGTCGGCCTCCGTGTGGCTGATGAAGATCACCGGCTTGCCGGAGTTCATGGCGGTCATGGCATCCTCCTCCGGGCGCGTCGTGGCTCCGAGAGATGAGCGCACCCCCAGGCTCACATTGACATGCCTGTGGCCGCTGGACACGGTGACGTCCGCCCGTCATGGGCGCCTGGCTCAACATCATAAGATCATCTCGGAAGAGTCTCGTCCATGCCGCCCTGATGTCGCCGAAATATGGATATATTTCCCTTTCCGCACTGTCGGGTGACGCCTTCTGGGGCGCTGTAGGCGGATGTGGCGTTGTTGTAGGCCGTCTGCGCGCATTCATGCGCGTTACGCCTTCTTTCGGCATGCTGTAGAGCTGTATCGGACTCATCGTGAGCGAAGGACGGTGTGAGTCGTATGCGATCTCTCCTGTGCGTCCTGATCACGTGGATGCTCGGCATGGGTGTCTTTGCGGAGGCTGCTGCGCACGCCCACGCGCCGTCGCCAGAGGATATCTTGGCGGCATTCAGCCCAAATGGGGTGATTGCGGGCGATTGGTCCCTGTATGGGGAGCAAAGACTTGTTGCCGTTCACTTGTCCGTGCCCGATACGCCGGGGTGTGATGGATACAGGCGCGCATGGCGACGTTCTGACGATCTCCGGATGACGTTGGTCTGGTTCTCGTGCGACGAAGAGCAGATGGGGAAACTGATCCGCCAGTACTCCTTTGCGCACGCCTCCCGCCGGTCCGACGCGCGGCCGCCGAGTGCGCTGGGCGAGTACGTGGACATGGTCGAACACAGTCAGGATGGATACCTCAGCCGAGCGTGGCTGCAGGGACGGGTCAACATCATTCTGCTTCTCAGATGTGGTTCGCTCGGTGCGGAGGAATGCTCGGCCCTGTCGGCCGCGGGTGCACGGCAATTGGCGAGCCGCTTGCCCGGTTCCCCCATGCGTGCGCGCGCAGTGGACGGCCTTCCGCCCGTCTCTGGACTCATCTCCGGTCTGGCGCTCATGTGGTTGCTTATAGTTGGCGGGGGGATGCTCAACGTGCGCCGCAATGCGGAAACATTCCAGATGCGGGACGCCGACGCAAGGATTCGCGACATCGGCGGGATCGCCAGTCGTCTGCGCCGCGCAAGCCGTCGACGTTGGTGGGGTAAGGCGCTGCTCGTCCTGTCGCTTCTCTTCGCCGGGAGCCTGCTGGCCGACTATTCGGAGGCCCGGCCAGGTACTGCCGTCTTCCACGGCCTTGCCGCCGTGGCCGCGGGCGCGGTCGGACTGCGACTCCTCCGCGGCGGCCGACAACGGATCCTGTCGAGGCCGAGCCTGCGTCCAAATCTCGGTTCGGGCAAACTGCACTTGCGGAGAGTTGCCTACCTCCTCCTTCTCGTAGTGCTCGCGGGGCTTTCTCTCGCGAGTGTGATGAGCATCCTCGTGGTCTGGTACTTCATCGGTCTGTTGGGCTGGGAGGCGCACTCCACGTTCGCGCTCGGCGCCGTGATCCTTCTGGGAGGTACCCTCGGCTTCTCCTTTGACCGTGTAGCGCAGAGAGTACGCGCGCGGCGGGCTCACGAAGCGATGGCGAGTGATCCAAGGCCCCACTTCCTGTACCTGCGGAACTTCGGGGACGACCACCAGAAGATCCCGCGCAGTAGATTCAGCAGGCAAGGGATTTGGCAGACTCTGTTCGGTTGGCTGTCGCTTTTTCAATACGCACGCTTCGAAGAGGTCTTCACCACGGTACTCAGGCGCTACGGACCTGTCATCGCGATCGGACCCGCCGGCGTGAGGTTCAGGAGGCTTCTCACCGTGTTGCCGCCGCTTGGCACCTCCAAGACCTGGCTGCCACACACGTCATGGCAGGAGCAGGTGAGGGAGTTGGCCCGCACCGCACAGGCGGTCGTGGTCTCGGCGACCCCGAAGCAGGTAAATCCTGGCTTCGCGTGGGAGCTGGAGATGCTGGCGAAGGACCTCGACCATGGCCGGGTCGTTCTGCTGTTCGGCACCGGGGCCAAGCCTGAGCTGTATCGCAACTTCCAGGCTTTCCTGGGCCAGGCCGGCTCCTATCCGCTCTTCGCGTCCTTGGCCGCGTGCGACATCACCGATGGCACCCTCGTCATGGTTCACGTTCCGTCTCGGCAGGGTGGTTCGTGGTACGGGTGGGGCGCTAGGACTCGCACGGCCTGGACCTATGTCGCGGCCATATCGGAGGCGATGGACTTCGCTCGTGCGATGTGGGACGACGGAACACTCGCCTCGGCTGCCACGCAGGGGGATGCTGATACCGATCCGCTGCCGGAGGCCGAATGGAGCGAGGCGATCTTGGTAGCGCTCGACAGCGCCGCGGGTCGGGCTCAGGCCTGTGGGACCCACGTCGATACCAAGTCCGTCCTGCTCACCCTCATGAAAGGTGACGTCAGAGGTGAGTGGCAGCGGATATGCCTTTTGACGGGCTCCACCGAGGCCATCGAGCGACGGGTCGCCGCCGATTCCTGCTCGAGCTCCGGCGTCACCTGGCGCGGTGCGTCTCTCACGTCTTCGTGCGCGACGGCGATGACCTGCGCCGCGGAATTGGCCAGGAGCTACGACATCCGTCCGGTCCCTCCCGCTCTTCTGGTGCTGGCGATGGTGAACGATCCTTCGAGCGCGGCTTCACTCGCGATGGGGATCGACAGCCATGACCGACGGCGCCGTATCGCTGATCTGGTGCAGGAGGACCTTCTGGGAGCTCGCTTGGCAGGCCTCCGCCTGAACGTGGAGCCGAACGTGATCAGTGAGAGCTGAGCAGTAAGTCGACGGCTCTGGGCCGCATGGCGGCATGGTGAAGAGCCATAGGCCAGCGGGCTGGGCCTCTGGTGCTGGTGGGCGATACTGGGATTGAACCAGTGGCCTCTACCGTGTCAAGGTAGCGCTCTCCCACTGAGCTAATCGCCCTCGATGAGGATCAGAGCGGACGACGGGATTCGAACCCGCGACCCTCACCTTGGCAAGGTGATGCTCTACCAGCTGAGCCACGTCCGCATGATCACCCGGGCGGTGACGCCCGTGCGATGCCTTTCAACTTTACCGGATCCCGGCGGTGCGAGATCCCGTCGAGGTGGAGACGGGATTTGAACCCGTGTACGCGGCTTTGCAGGCCGCTGCCTCGCCTCTCGGCCACTCCACCAGGATCTTTCCGAGCGGACGACGGGATTCGAACCCGCGACCCTCACCTTGGCAAGGTGATGCTCTACCAGCTGAGCCACGTCCGCATGACCTCGGAGGGAACCGCTCTCCGGGTACGCAGATGACTCTAGCGCGTCCCCGGGCCGCGCGTGCACAGTCCACGCGGAACAGGGGTGCGCACCGGAGGGTGGAATCGCACCCGCACCAGGGGCGCGGCGCGGCGAGATGGGGCTGGATCGAGACGCTCGGGTGCGTATCGTTGCCCGGAATCGGGCAGGATTCTTGGCGTGCCGCCGTTTTCCTGCGTAAAGTCTCGCCCTGTGTCAACGGCACGGCAGCATTCCCACGAAGATCTGATCGCGCATCTGACCCGCACCACCCTGCTTCGCCCGGGAGAGGCGGCACGGGTGGTCGCCGAGGTCGTGGCGTACTTCTCGGAGTCCCTGGAGGAGTACGTCCGCCGCCGCCACGGCGAGATGAAGGCGCGCGGCCTGACCAACGAGCAGATCTTCCCCACCATCGCCGCCGAGCTCTCCGCCCGCCCCGTCGCGGCTCCCGGGTTGTCGTTGCGCCAACTGCGCCGCATCGTTTACGGCTAACGCCAAGGAGATCTATATGTGTGGAATCGTGGCTTACGTCGGGCCGAAGGACGCGGCGCCGATCCTGCTGGAGGGCCTGCAGCGGCTGGAGTACCGCGGCTACGACTCGGCCGGTCTCGTCGTCGGCAACAAGGGCCTGAAGATGCGCAAGGTCAAGGGCAGGGTGGCCGACCTGGCGGCGGCCGTGCCCGCGCGGTTCAAGGGCGGCCTCGGCATCGGCCACACCCGCTGGGCGACCCACGGCGTGCCCAACGACGTCAACGCCCACCCCCACCTGGACACGGCGCAGCGCATCGCGGTCGTCCACAACGGCATCATCGAGAACGCCGGCGAACTGCGGGCCAAGCTCGTCGCCGACGGCGCGGTCTTCCTCTCCGAGACCGACACCGAGGTGCTCGCCCACCTCATCGGCCGCACCGTCGAGGACACCGACTCCCTGGAGGAGGCGGTCCGCAAGGCGCTCAAGAGCATCGTCGGCACCTACGGCATCGCCGTGCTGGACGCCCAGCGCGCCGGCGAGATCGTCGTCGCCCGCAACGGCAGCCCGATCGTCATCGGCATCGGAGAGAAGGAGATGTTCGCCGCCTCCGACGTGGCCGCCCTGATCCGTTACACCCGGCAGGTGGTGCACCTGGAGGACGGCGAGCTGGCCGTGCTCAAGGCCGACGGGTTCCGCACCTTCACCATGGACGCCCGCGCCACCTCCAAGGAGCCGCTGACCGTCGACTGGGACGCCGGCCACTACGACACCGGCGGCTACGAGCACTACCTGCTCAAGGAGATCTCCGACCAGCCCGAGTCGGTCGCCCGCACGCTGAGCGGCCGCCTGGACGGCCGGTTCAACATCGCCCACCTGGGCGGGCTGAACCTCGACGCCCGCGAGACCCGCGCCTTCCGCCGCGTGAAGATCATCGGCTGCGGTTCCGCCTACTACGCCGGCCAGATCGGCGCCCAGCTCATCGAGGAGCTCGCCCGCATCCCCGCCGACGCCGAGCCGGCCTCGGAGTTCCGCTACCGCAGCCCGGTGGTCGAGCACGACACCCTGTACGTCGCGGTCAGCCAGTCGGGGGAGACCTACGACACCCTGGCCGCCGTGCAGGAGCTCAAGCGCAAGGGCGGCCGGGTGCTCGGCGTCGTCAACGCGGTCGGCAGCGCGATCGCCCGTGAGGTGGACGGCGGCGTCTACCTGCACGCGGGGCCGGAGGTCTCGGTGGCCTCCACCAAGGCATTCACCTCCACCGCCGTGGCGTTCGCGCTCATCGCCCTGCACTTCGGCCGGGTGCACGACCTGTCGCCCGCCGACGGGCGGCGCATCGTCGAGGGCCTGCAGAGGCTGCCCGACCAGATCGCCGAGATCGTCAAGCAGAACGACGCCATCGAGGCCCTGGCCCGCAAGTACGCCCCGCACCCGAGCATGATGTTCGTCGGCCGCGTGCGCGGCTACCCGGTGGCCCGCGAGGGCGCCCAGAAGCTCAAGGAGGTCTCCTACGTGCACGCCGAGGCCTACCCGGCGAGCGAACTCAAGCACGGCCCGCTGGCCCTCATCGGCCCCGACATGCCGACCGTGGCCATCGTGCCCGACGACGAACTGCTCGACAAGAACCTCACCACCCTCGGCGAGATCCGCGCCCGCGGCGGCAAGGTGCTCATGGTCGGCCACCGCGTCCCCGACGCCAAGCTGGCCGAGGACGTCATCGTGGTCCCGAAGAACGAGGTCGAACTGGACCCGATCCTGCTCGGCATCCCCCTGCAGCTGTTCGCCTACCACGCCGCCGTCGCCCTCGAACGCGACGTCGACAAGCCCCGCAACCTCGCCAAGAGCGTCACCGTCGAGTAGCCGCGCCGCCCGCCGGCCCGTGGCGTCCCCGTCCCCGCGCGGACGCCCCGGGATGCTTCGGCGCCTGGGAGACGCGGGACGCCGGGACGCCGGGGCGGCGCGGCCGGGGGTGCGCGGCGCGGGTAGGGGACATTCCGGGCATCGGTCGGCGGATCGTATTGTTCACGGGTGAGCAATCTGGAACGGGAACCGCACGAGACGGCCTGCGGCGGCGAGGGCGAGGCCGCGGAAGGACCGGTCCGCGAGCTGCTGGACGGCCGCGACGTCGTCCTCGGCGGCACGCGCGGCATCAAGGTGACCCGGACGCTGCCCGGCCGCGAACGCCGCATGGTCGGCGCCTGGTGCTTCCTCGACCACTACGGCCCCGAGCGGGCCACCATGAGCGTCGGCCCGCACCCGCACACGGGCCTGCAGACGGTGACGTGGCTGCTGGAGGGCGAGGTGCTGCACCGCGACAGCGTCGGCAGCGAGCAGCTCATCAGTCCGGGCCGGTTGAACATCATGACGGCCGGCCGCGCCATCGCCCACTCCGAGGAGTCGGTGCGGACGGACTCGGTGGTCCACGGCGTGCAGCTGTGGGTGGCGCTCCCCGGCGCGTCCCGCCACGCCGAACCGTCCTTCGAGCACCACGCGGACCTGCCGCGGCTGGTCGCGCCCGGCGTCCAGGTGACCGTCTTCGCCGGAGAGCTCGCCGGGCTGGTGTCGCCGGCCCGCGTCCACAGCCCGCTGACCGGCGCCGAGGTGGCCTTCGACGACCGGTCGGCCATCACGCTGCCCCTGCGCCCCGATTTCGAGTACGCGGTGCTGGCCCTGTCCGGCGAGGTCGAGGCCGACGGGACGCGGCTGACCCCCGGCCCGCTGCTCTACCTGGGCAGCGGACGCTCCGAGATCGCCCTGGCCTCTCCGGGGCAGGGCCGGGCGCTGCTGCTCGGCGGCGAGCCGTTCGAGGAGGAGATCCTCATGTGGTGGAACTTCGTCGGCCGTGACCAGCAGGAGATCGAGCGCTTCCGCAAGGAGTGGGAGGAGGGCGCCGCGTTCGGTGACGTCGGCGGAACCGCCCTCGCCCGCATCCCCGCCCCGCCGCTGCCCACCATCCGCCTGAAGCCCCGCGGCCGCCGCCGGTAGCCTCACCGGCCGGGCCTCTCCCGCCCGCGGCGCGGCGGGAGCGCGGCGATCACCGCCCGGGCCGGAGATCACCGCGAGCGCGAGTCCACCCCGGAGCGCGAGTCCACCCCGGAGCGCGAGTCCACCCCGGAGCGCGAGGTCACGCCGAGGTCGCCGTCGCGGGGCGAGGGCGCCCCGCGACGAGGACCTGCGGTGCGGTGCGCGCGGTCGCTCACCTGCCGCTGTGGCGCGTGCGGCCGGTCACCTGCCGCGAGCGCGCGCGGCCGCTCACCCGGCCGGCTGCAGGGCGACGGGAAGAGGACGTTCGCAGGTGCTGGTGAGCGGCACCGCGGTTCCCGAGTGCGCGGCGGACAGCAGGGACTCCATGACCTCCAGCACGTGGTAGGCCAGCGTCCCGCCCGCGCGGGGCTCCCGGCCCGCCGGGGTCGCCGCGAGGTCCGCCAGCCCCACCCCGCGCCCGGCCTCGAGGTAGCCGGCCGAGACGGGAAGGGGCTCCCAGCTCCGCTCGTCGACCTTCGCCAGCATGACCGGCCCGTCGAAGTGGTTCGGATCGGGCACGGAGAGCGAGCCCTGCTCGCCGTGCACCTCGATCTTGGGCGCGGTGGTGGCCGCCCCGTCGAAGCTCATCACCAGCGTGGACATCGCCCCCGACGCGTGGACGAGCACGCCGGTGACGTGGGTGTCGATGGTGACCGGGATCTCCTCTCCGCGGCGGGGGCCCGAGGCGATGACGCGCTTGTCCCGGGTGCGCCCGGCGGCGCCGACGACCGTCGTCACCGGCCCGAGCAGGGTGATCAGGCTGGTGATGTAGTACGGGCCCATGTCCAGGAGCGGGCCGCCGCCGGGGGCGTAGTAGAAGTCGGGGTTGGGGTGCCACATCTCGTGGCCCGGGGTCATCATGGTCGCGGTCGCGGCGACCGGCCTGCCGATCAGGCCGTCGTCGATGGCCTTGCGGGCCGTCTGGGTGCCGACGCCCAGCACCGTGTCGGGCGCGCACCCCACGCGCACCCCGGCGTCGGCGGCGGCGCGCAGCACCCGCGCGGCGTCCACGGCGTTCGCGGCCAGGGGCTTCTCGCAGTAGACGTCCTTGCCGGCCGCGATGGCCAGCAACGCGACCTCGGCGTGCGCGGCGGGGATGGTGAGGTTGAGCACCACGTCGATGCGCGGGTCGGCCATCAACTCGGCCACGCTCAGCACCTCGACGCCCGGGTAGGGCCGTACGGCCTCCCTGGCCCGTTCGAGGTCCAGGTCGGCCACCGCCGTCAGCCGCAGCCCCGGCAGCCGTTCGATGCTCTGGCCGTACTGGGCGAAGATGACGCCGCACCCGACGACGCCGACGTTCACCGGCTCGCCCACAGCATCCCCCTCTCGATGATGGTGCGCACGTTGTCGTCGTTCAGGACGTCCAGGCTGTGTCCCGGGGTCGCGACGAAGATCTTCCCGTCGCCCCATAGGCGGGTCCAGATCGCGGGCGAGGTGACCTCGCGGTGCCAGGGGTCCCACGGGCGGACCTTCTGCGTCGTGGTGGCCAGCACGTCGACGTAGTCGTCGGCCAGCACCCAGTACTGCTCGGTCACCAGGTCGAAGTCCGCGATGCCCGCCGTGATGGGGTGGGTGCTCGCCTCGGGCAGGATGTTCACGGTGTAGGGGACGAAGTTGTCGGCCGGGGAGCCTTCCCGCTCGGCCGGGTCCTTTCCTGGATGGCAGGCGAACTGCCCGCCGATGAGATGCAGGTAGTCGGAGGAGGCGCGGAAGGAGTCGGCGATGCCGCCGTGCCAGCCCGCGAGTCCCGTGCCGGCGCGGACGGCGGCCTCCAGCCCCCGCAGTTCCTCCGGCTCGATCGTGCCCATGGTGTAGCACTGCACGATGAGGTCGACCCCGGACATGAACGCGGGATCCGCGTAGGGGGCTGGTGACTCCGCTCGATGTACCTCGAATCCCTGCTTCTCCAGGAAGGGGATGAAGAGGTCGGTGGCCTCCACCGGGACGTGCCCTTCCCAGCCACCCCGTACCACCAGCGCCCTGCGGCCGTGCTCGTCTGACATGCTTTCACCTATCACTCAACGGCAAACGACTCCAATCCTCACATTTCCGGCCGGATCGGTCACTACTGCATTTTTGCCGTAGGCCGGCCCCGCGCCGGGAGTCGTCGCGCGGGGCCGTGTCCGTCAGGCGGGAGTGCAGGTCACCTGGGACGGAATCGCGTTGGTGCCGTTCCAGGAGCCGTTGAAGCCGAACGAGGTGGAGGCGCCGGCCCCGAGCGTCCCGTTCCAGGACAGGTTCGCGGCCTTCACGTTGGATCCGTTCACCGTGTACGAGGCGTTCCAGAGCTGGGTGATCGTCTGGCCGTTGGGGAAGGTCCAGGCGGCCGTCCATCCGCTGATCGTGGCGGTTCCGGTGTTCTTCACGGTGACGGTCGCCCCGAAGCCGCCGGGCCACTGATTGGTGAGGGCGTACGTCGCGGTGCAGCCATCACCGGTGTTCCCCGACGGCGACGGGCTCGGCGAGGGGGAAGGTGACGGCGAGGGACTGGGGCTCGGGGACGGCGACGGACTGGGGCTCGGCGACGGTGACGGCGACGGGCTGGGGCTGGGCGTCGCGGAGGGCGACGGGGTGGGGGTGGGCGTCGCGGAGGGCGACGGGCTCGGAGACGGGCCGGCCTTCTCCGCGGTCCAAGCGCTCACCCATGCCAGCACCGCGTTCCAGTTGATCGCCACCTCGTTGACCGACCATGCCTCGATGTCGTCGAGGTAGCACTTCTGCGGCCTGCACCCGCTGAGCCGGGCCTGGGCGACCGGGTCCTGCAGCCCGCTGTTGGGGCCGCCGGCGAGCGCGCCGGGCGGTGCGATGGGCAGTGAGGAGTCGAGCTGGTGTGCCCAGAACCGGTGGTGGACGTTGCGCGAGGGCTGGTCGCCGTACCCGGTCACATACGACTGGCCCAGCGGGTTGCGCCCGAACTCGTAGGCCATCGTCTCGAACACGCCGGTGCGGAAGCGCTCCTGCCCGCTGAAGTCGTAGGCGAGCGCGAGCAGGGCGGCGTTGTTGAGTATCAGGTTGTTCGAGCCCCAGATGTAGCCTCCGCCCGAGGGCGCGAACGGCACCGGGTAGCCCTGTCCGCGCATCGCGGCGAGCAGCGTGTCGCCGTTGCTCACGAAACGGTCGCGCAACTGCTGGCCGATGGTGGAGGTCAGGCCGTTCGGCACGAGCGCGAGCGTGATGTCGCCGAGCGAGCCGACCTCCGACCACTGCGCGCCCTCGTTGGTGAAGCTCCTGCCGTAGTAGAGGGACGAGCGGGTGAGGTCGTCGCGGTAGGTCTGCTTGCCAGTGGTGGCGTACAGCTCGGCGGCCGCCCAGTAGAACTCGTCGGTGACCTTGGTGTCGACGTAGGAGCCGCCGCCCTGGTCGTCGTTGCTGGGCGCGATGACGGACGGATTGGCCTTGGCCGCCGCGTACGCCTTCTCCGCGGCGGTGAGGCAGCGGCTGGAGAAGGTGGAGTTGATGGGGGTCCAGACCCGGGCGCACTGCGCGGCGGACGCGGCCAGGTTCAGCGTGGCGGCGGTGGTGGGCGCGGACAGCAGGCGGGGCTGGGGGTCCTGGTCGGGCCGCAGCGGCAGGCCGGTCCACGCCTGGTCATGGATCTTGGCGTGCGCCATGCCGGCGAGCGGCTGCCCGTCCGGGACCTGCATCTTCAGCATGAAGTCGATCTCCCAGCGCGCCTCGTCGAGGATGTCGGGCACGCCGTTGCCCCGCTCGGGGATCGCCATCGTGCCGTCGCCGAACGCCGTGCTGTTCGCGCCGGAGACGTACTTGGCCCGCTCGTAGATGTTGACCAGCTGCCAGGCCGACATGCCGCCGTTGACCACGTACTTGCCGTGGTCTCCCGCGTCGTACCAGCCGCCGCGCACGTCGAGCCGGTATCCGCAGCCGCTGCGGCAGGGCACGTTGTCGTCGCCCTGGTTGGGCGAGAGGTTCAGGTGGCCGGCGGGCCGGGCGTACTGGCTTCCCACGTACTGCGCGTCGATCGCGATGCCGCTGCGCTGGTGGTAGAAGAACGCCAGCGCGTCGTAGGGCAGCTTCTTCCAGGCGTCGGCGCCGATGTCGAAGGACCGGCTGGACTCGTTGCCCACGGCGAGCACGAAGTTCGTGCCCGTTCCGGTGTACGAGGAGAAGTCGATCTTGTGAACCGTGTCGCCCGACGGGCCGTCCTGCCCGAAGACGGTCGTGGTCCCCGTCGCCACCACCTGGTCGGAGCCGTTGAGCAGGCTCCAGGTCAGCGGCGAGGTGGAGGAGGTGACGACGGTCGCCTGCTCGGCCATGCCCGGCGCGTAGGCCACCTGGTTGACCTTGATGCTCTGTCCGAGCGGCGGGCGGGCGACGGCCTGCACCGGGCTCGTCGCGGTCACGACGGCGAACGACGCCACCCCGACGGCGAGCGCCATGGACAGTGCCGCCCGGGGGCGGCCCCTCCAGCCTGGTCTCATCATGATGAACACCTCCGGCCTTCATGTTTCGTTACCGCATCATGGGATGAGACGGGATCGGAGGACACCTCTCGGGCGAACCGGTCGCTCTGCCGCAGGTCACCGCATCGATCTCACGAATGATTCTGAACATTTCACGAATGCTTCCTGCTCGTTCCGTAGACTCCATCTGTGACCAGCACAGGCCCTCCCGTTGAGATGGGACCGCGGCGCCGCCAGGAGGTCACGGTCGCGCAGATCGCCGCGCTGGCCGGGGTGTCCCCGCCGACCGTGTCCAAGGTGATCAACGGACGCTCCGGCGTGTCGGTGGCCACACGGCGGCGGATCGAGGAGCTGATCCACGAGCACGGCTGGCAGCGCCGGCCGGAGCGGGCCGAGTCCACGGCCATCATCGAGATCCTCTTCCAGGCCGTCGACAGCTTGTGGGCGCTGGAACTCATCCGCGGTGTCAACCAGGTCGCCCGGTCCTACGGCCAGACCGTGGCCGTCACGGACATGCAAGGACACAACTCTCCCCACGGCGAGTGGATCGAGGAGGTCCTGGCCCGGCGCCCCGCCGGTGTGATCGCCGTCTCGGCCGAGCTGAGCGACCACAAGCACGCACAGCTCGCCAGCAGGTCCATCCCGCTCGTCGCGCTCGACCCGTACGGCGAGCCCGGTCACCGGGTCCCCTCGGTCGGCGCGACGAACTGGAACGGCGGCCTGTCGGCCACCCGGCACCTGCTGGAGCTCGGGCACCGCAGGATCGCGGTGATCAGTGGGCCGCTGACCGTGATGTGCTGCCGCGCCCGGTTCGACGGCTACCGCGCCGCCATGGAGACCGCGGGCGTCCCCGTCGATCCCCGGCTCCTGCGGACCTGCCCGCTCTACGTGGAGGCGGGCCGCACCGAGGCGGAGGCGCTGCTCGCCCTGCCGGACCGTCCCACCGCCGTCTTCGCGGGCAACGACCTTCAGGCCCTGGGTGTGTACCAGGCGGCCCTGCGCGCGGGGCTTCGGGTGCCCGGCGACCTCAGCGTCGTCGGGTTCGACGACCTGCCGCTCGCTCAGTGGGCCGACCCGCCGATGACCACGGTGCACCAGCCGCTGGCCAAGATGGGCGCCGCCGCCGCGGAGCTCGTCATGACCCTGGCCGCCGGTGACCCGCCGGAGCATCACCGCGTCGAACTCGCCACCCACCTGGTCGTACGCGGCAGCACCACCTCACCGCCCTGAACGGCGCCCGGTGAGAGGGGCGCCGGAGGCCGGCACCGCGCACGGCCGCCATGCCGCACCGCGGGTCTCCCGTGCCCTGGACGCCGGGGCGGGGCGGGCAGAATGGCGGGGTGCGGGTGCGGGCGGCGGTGAGGCCGCTGGTCAGTGGGGGGACCTATCGGCGGGCGGTGCATCTGCTGCTCGGCGGGGTGCTGCTGTTGCCGTACCTGCTGGTCGCGGGCATGCTCGCGCAGACCTTCGCCGTCGGCCAGGTGCCGCGCGTTGTGCTGGCGCTCGTGCTCGCGCTGACGGTCGCGATCGGCGTGGTGCCGCCGTTCCTGCGCGGCACCAGGGCGCTCGAGATCGTCGCCGCGCGTTCGCTGCTGGGCGTCGATCTGCCCGATCCGCCCGAGACGGCCGAGCGGGGGCGAGCGGCCTGGGAGACCCGGTCGCGGGCGGCGCTGTGGTTCGCCGTCCACCTCGCCGTGGGCGGGCTCGTCGGGGCGTTGATCCTGATCCCCCTGGTGACGGGGGTGATCCTCGTCGTGCGGTGGGCGGGCGCGGCCGGCGGCACGGTGGACCCGCCATGGCTCGGGCCGCTGGAGGAGCAGGGCGGCGGCCTGCTCCTGCCGGTCGGCGTCGCCCTGCTGGTGGGCGTCGTGTACGCCGTGGCCGGGCTCGGGGCGCTGGCGGCGGTCATGGCGCCCGTCCTGCTCGGGCCGTCGGCGGCCGAGCGCATCGCCGCGCTGGAGGAGCGGGCTGCGAGGCTCGCCGAGCGCAACCGGCTGGCCCGCGAGTTGCACGACTCCATCGGGCACGCGCTGACCGTGACGATGCTGCAGGCCAGTGCCGCGCTCCACCTGCTGGACACCGATCCGGCCTTCGCGCGGCAGGCCCTGATCGCGATCGAGGAGACCGGGCGCGCCGCCACCGAGGACCTCGACCGCGTCCTCGGCATGCTGCGCGAGCCCGAGCCGCCGTCGTGGCCGGGGATGGCGGATCTCGACGGCCTGCTCGCCCATTCGCGGGGCACCGGCGCGGCGGTCAGCACGCGGGTCGAGGGCTCGCTGGCCGGCCTGCCCGAGCCGGTGTCGCGGGAGGGGTACCGCATCGTCCAGGAATGCCTGACCAACGCGCTCCGGCACGCGGGCCCGGTCCCCGTGACGCTGCGCGTCGCCGCCGACGGCCGCACGCTGGCGATCGAGGTGTCCAATCCCGTCACCGGGCGGCGCGCGCGGGAGGCGGGTGGCAGAGGGCTCGCGGGCATCCGCGAGCGCGTCACCCTGCTCGGCGGCGCCATGACGGCGGGCGAGGAGTCCGGCCGCTGGCAGGTCTCGGTCCGGCTCCCGGCGGAGCAGGGCCGGAAAGCGGTACGACGACCGGCGGGCGGGGAGCCGAGACGTCCCGGCGAGGGGACGGCCGGCGCGGTGGAGGAGGGGGAGGGCGCGTGACCATCCGGGTGGGCATCGTCGACGACGAGGAGCTCGTCCGGGTCGGCCTGCGGGTGATCATCGGGGCGCAGCCCGACCTGGAGGTGGTGGGCGAGGCCGCCGACGGGGCCGAGGTCATGGCGATGGTCGCCCGCACCCGGCCGGACGTGCTCCTCATGGACGTGCGCATGCCCGCCATCGACGGCATCGAGGCCACTCGCCGGCTGCTCGCCGCGTCCGGCACCCCGCCGCGCGTCCTGGTCATCACCACCTTCGAGAACGACGACCACGTGTACGACGCCCTGCGGGCCGGGGCCAGCGGGTTCGTGCTCAAGCGCACCCGCCCGGCCGAGGTCGTGGAGGCCGTCCGGCTGGTCGCGCGGGGGGAGTCGCTGGTGTTCCCGGCGGCGATCCGGCGCATGGCCGGCGCGCGCGGCCGCGGCGCCGCGGGCGGGCCGGCCGCCGACCGGCTCCGGCGGGCCCGGCTCACCGAGCGGGAGGAGGAGGTGCTGCGGCTGATGGCCACCGGCCTGTCCAACGCCGAGATCGCCGCCCGGCTGGTGGTCGGGGCCGAGACGGTCAAGACCCACGTCGGCAACGTGCTGGCCAAGCTCGGGGCCCGCGACCGCACGCAGGCCGTCATCGCCGCCTACGAGTCCGGCTTCATCGCCCCGCCGGCCCCGTGAGGACGCCGGGCGTGCCGGGCCCGTGGCCGGCGGCGCCCGGCACGCCGGAGGGATACCGGTCGGACGGTGACCTCGCCGGCATGCCGGGATGGGGCTCATGGCGCCGGGTGCCGGGCGTGCTCGGTACCGCGGGCCGGTGTCGAGGGAGGCGGTGTCGAGGGTGGCGGTGTCGAGGGAGGCGGCGTCAGGAGGCCGGGGGAGCGCAGCGGGAGACGACGTGGTCGCAGAGGTCGCGCAGGGCGTCGCAGGCGGGGCCGGGCGGCAGCGGCTCCAGCGCCCGGCGGGCGTCGTCGGCGTGGCGCCGGGCCTCCGCGTGCGCCTGCGCGAAACCGGGCGAGCGCCGCAGCAGCTCGGCGGCCTGCGCGACGTCCCGGCCGCCGGTGAGCCGTCCGAAGGCGAACATCCTCCGCAACCGCGCCGAGTCTCGCCGCTGACGCCGCAGCAGCGCCGAGTCGGCTTTCTCGCGTGTTTCCGGTGCTCCGGCGGTGTGCCCGCCGGTTTCCGGCATGCCGGAGGCGCGCCTGCCGGTTCCCCGCGTCTCCAGGGCGCGGTCCCGCCCGCGGGAGCGGCGGGAGGCGAGGGCGCGCAGGAGGGGCAGGGTGGCCACGCCCTGGCGCAGGTCGGCGTTCGACGGCTTGCCGGCCCGCGCCGTCGGCTCGGACAGGTCGAGCAGGTCGTCGGAGAGCTGGAACGCGATGCCCAGCGCCTCCCCGTAGGCTTCCAGCGCGCCGGCCGCCTGGTCGGTCGCTCCGGACGCGCGCGCCCCGAGTCCTGCCGCGAGCGCGAACAGGGCGGCCGTCTTGTCGGCGATCACGCTCATGTAGTACCGCTCCGGGTCGTCGCCGCGACCGGCCCCGACCGTCTCGCGGAGCTGGCCGGTGACCAGCCGGGTCAGCATGCGGGCCTGCGTCTCCAGGGCGGCGGCGCCGAGCGGCGCGGCGAGTTCGCCCGCCTTGGCCACCAGGTAGTCACCGGCCAGGATGGCCACGCGGTTGCCCCACCGCGCGTTGACGCTGGGCGCGCCGCGGCGGACCGGAGCCTCGTCCATGACGTCGTCGTGGTACAGCGAGGCCACGTGCATGAGTTCCACGGCCGCCGCGGCGCGCACCACGTGGGGGTGGCCGGGGTCGCCGAACCGCGCGGCCAGCAGGGCGACGGTCGGGCGCAGGCGCTTGCCGCCGGCGTTCAGCAGGTGCGTGGCCACGGTGGTGAGGAAGGGATCGCGCGGGTTACGCAGCGTGGAGCGCAGCAGCTCGTCGACGCCGGCGAGCGACCGGCGGGTCCACGCGGCGAGCGCGTCGTCGGAGATGACCGGCACGGCCGCTCAGCCCTTCCGCCCGCAGGAGCGGCACGCCGTCCGCCGCCGCAGGTGGTAGCCGTAGGTGGCGACCGCCAGCGCGACGCCCCACAGCGGCCACAGCGCGTGCGTCATCACCAGGACCACGCTGTAGCCGGTGAGGTGCCACATCGCGGGCGAGGTGACGATGCCCAGCCCCGCCGCGAACACCACGGGGGAGACGTAGGCCGCCGGTATCACGGCGAGCGGGACCGGGACGCGGCGCCCGGCGATCCCGGGCATCCAGCGCGGGAAGACCTCGCCCCAGCGCTGGACGAGCCCGAGGGTGAGCACCGCACCGACGACCGCGAAGGTCGCCAGGCCCGCGCCCGCCCACACGCCGCCGCTCTCGTGCAGGCCGCGCAGCATCGCCCGGTCGATGCCGAGGGGGATGCCCGCCAGCCAGGCGAGGCGGCTGACCGAGTAGAGCAGCGGGATCACGACGGCGGCGGCGGTGGCGCGGCGCGCCCAGGCGGCGGTGCGCGCGCGGGCGGCGGCGGGCACGTCGCCGTCGCGGCCGCACCGGCCGCAGGCGCCCCGGCCGCGGCGCTGCCAGGACAGGACGGCGGCGCCCACGAGGAATCCGCCGGCCAGGGACCATGCCTGGTTCAGCAGCGACCAGTCGAACACGGTCGAGTAGTCGATGCCCTTCGGCCGGCCGAAGGGCGCGCCGAGGATCAGCATGGGGGCGTATCCGGTGAGGGCGAGCAGGTCGGCGCCGGGGACCAGGACCATCAGGGAGAGGGCGACGGCGTAGCCGAAGGTCAGCAGTGCCGCGCGCGGCACCCCGCGCGGGCGCACGGCGTGGCGCCCGGCCATGGCGAGCGCCGCGACCGCGGTCGCGAGCAGCACACCGGCGAAGACCGGTGCGGCGATCTCGGCGGGGATTACTCGCATGACGGGCGCGTCTCCCCCCGAGGCCGGGCCCCCGAACGGATACCCCGTCCCCGTCATCGTCCAGAACAGCGCCACGACGCCGTAGGTGGCGGCCCACGCCGCGGCGGCGTACCCGATCCACCCACCCGCGTTCGCGGGGCCGGGCGGGGTTCTCGGCGGGTCTGCGGGGGTTCTCGGCGGGTCTGCGGGGATGCTGGGCGGGGTGGTCGGTGCGGGGGACACGGTCGCTCCCTTGGGGGACGTGGGTGGGGTGCGCGGACTCGCGCGTTCCCACGTTCCATCGGCCCGCCGGGCCGCCGACTCCCCCCGGGACGGGAACCTCGTCCCCCGTACGGGGGATCGTGACGACCCGGGCGCCGACGCGGCGTCCAGAGGGGGTTCGCGGTGGATGGCCCGCTGGGGGAGGCGGGCGTGTGTGCGGAGCCGGAAATGGGCATTTAGTTCAATAACGGGGGAAAGGGCGTGAAGTATGCGTCGTCGGCAGGTGCTCGCGCTCGGTGCCGGCCTCGTGGCGCTGGCGGCGGGATGCGCGGACCCCTCCGGCTCGCGCAAGCTCGGATCGGTGACCCTGCCGGTCGTGGTACCCGGCCCGTCCGGCGGTGAAGCCGATCGCGTCGCGCGGGCGCTCAAGACGGTCGCGGAACGCGACACCCTGGTGCGAGAGCTGCGGGTGGTGAACAGGCCGCAGTACACGGCGCTGACGGAGTTCGGGCGCGCGCCGCACCCGAGGCAGGTGCTGCTGGCCGACCCCGAACTGGTCGGCACGGTCGGCGCGGCGCGGCAGGCGACCGCGTTCGCGGGCACCACGCCGCTGGCCCGGCTGTGCGGCGAGTGGGAGGCCCTGGTGGTTCTGGACGGCTCCCATCTGGCCACCTTCGGCGCGTTCGCCGACATCATGCGCCGCGACCCGGGCAGGCTCGCGCTGGGCGGCCGCGCCGAGGGCGGGGTGGACCACGTGCTGTTCGGCATGCTGGCGCAGAGCCTCGGCGTGGACGCGCGCCTGCTGCGCTACGTCGCCTACCCCACCAGCGGCGAGGCGGTCGCCGCGCTGGCCAAGGGCGAGGTGGGGGCGGTCCTGGCCGGCCACAACGGCGTGCGCGCGGCCCTGCGAGCCGGTGGGCTGCGCGCGCTCGCCGTCTCATCGCCCGACCGCATCCCCGGCGTGGAGGCGCCGACGCTGCTTGAGTGCGACACGCACGTGAACTGCGCCAACTGGCGCGGGCTGATCGGGCCGGGCGGCCTGCCCGAGGACGACCGGGCCGCGCTGACCGGAATGTGCCGCGACCTGGCCGGCTCCCCGCGCTGGAGGGAGCTGTGCGCCCGCAATGGCTGGACGCCGCTGTACCTGGAGGGGGAGGACTTCCGGCAGTGGCTGCGCGTCGAGGCCGCCCGCCTCGGCCGCGCTCTCGGCGAACTCGGCCTGCGCGTCTGAGGCGGCATGTACACAACTTGTGGGGGTGGTTGCGCTCGGGGCCACTAGATGTAGGATCCTGATCGTCGCTGGTTCGCCCCCTGGGGTGACGTGAGAGGGAACCCGGTGCGATTCCGGGGCTGCCCCGCAGCGGTGAGCGGGAACGAAAGCCGTCATGTGAGCACTGGGCCGCGATAGTCGGCGGCCTGGGAAGCGACGGCTGGTAGGCATGTGCCAGGCGCCCGCGAGCCCGAAGACCTGCCGGTGACGCTGGAGTCGTCCAGGCCTCGAGGGTGGGCCGCGTGACGGGGTCGTCCGGCGTGCCCGCAGGGTGCCGCTCACCGGACGTGCGCCGCCGCGTGCCCTCGTACGGGGATTCGAGCGCACGAGGAGAGAGCACGTGACCCTGACACGCGATTTGCCGCCGTCCCACTCGCGGGAGGACGACGGTGGCGGAGGCGGGCGGCGGGCGGCGGACCGGCGCCTGGCCATCGAGGAGGCGGCCGCGCGGGTCATCGCCGACCCGGCCAACTCCCGGGTCGCGGCGCGTCTGCTGGCCGAGGAGATCGCCGAGGAGACCGCCGCGCACGGCGTGCGGTCGTTCTCGCAGTCGGTCGCCGCCACGCACGAGGCCGGCCTGGTGCAGGACGCCCTCGCGGAGTTCGTGCGCGCCAACGCCGCCGAGCTGGACGCGCTCGTCGACCCCGAGGGGGACGCCCGGTTCGAGTACTTCGGGCTGCGCACCGTCTACGACCGCTACCTGCTGCGCCACCCGGTCACCCGCGGCGTGCTGGAGGCGCCGCAGCACTTCTTCCTGCGCGTGGCGTGCGGCCTGGCCGACAGCGTCGCCGAGGCGGGCGAGCTGTACCGGCTGATCTCGACGCTGTCGTACCTGCCCAGCTCGCCGACACTGTTCAACTCCGGCGCCCGGCGCCCGCAGCTGTCGTCGTGCTTCCTGCTCGACTCCCCGCGCGATGAGCTGGAGGCCATCTACGAGCGGTACGGGCAGGTGGCGCGGCTGTCGAAGTACGCCGGCGGCATCGGCATCTCCTGGACCCGCGTCCGGTCGCGCGGCTCGCTGATCCGGGGCACGAACGGGCACTCCAACGGCATCGTGCCGTGGCTGCGGACGCTGGACGCCAGCGTCGCGGCGGTCAACCAGGGCGGCCGGCGCAAGGGCGCGGCCTGCGTCTACCTGGAGCCGTGGCACGCCGACGTCGAGGAGTTCCTCGAACTGCGCGACAACACCGGCGAGGACGCCCGCCGCACCCACAACCTCAACCTGGCCAACTGGATCCCCGACGAGTTCATGCGCCGCGTCGAGGCCGACGGCACCTGGTCGCTGTTCGACCCCAAGGACGTCCCCGAGCTGGTCGACCTGTGGGGCGAGGAGTTCGACCGCGCCTACCGGGCGGCCGAGGCCGCCGGCCGGCACGTGCGTCAGCTGCCGGCCCGCACGCTGTACGGCCGCATGATGCGCACGCTCGCCCAGACGGGCAACGGCTGGATGACCTTCAAGGACGCCGCCAACCGGGCCTCCAACCAGACCGCGCACCCGCAGAACGTCATCCACCTGTCCAACCTGTGCACCGAGATCCTGGAGGTCACCAGCGACGCCGAGACCGCGGTGTGCAACCTCGGCTCGGTCAACCTGGCCGCCCACCTGGTGGACGGCGAGGTCGACTGGGCGCGGCTGCGGGCGACGGTGGCGACGGCGGTGCGCTTCCTGGACAGGTCCATCGACCGGGGGTTCTACCCGACGCCCGAGGCGGAGGCGGCCAACCGCCGCTGGCGCCCGATCGGCCTCGGCGTGATGGGCCTGGCCGATGTGTTCTTCGCGGCCCGCCTGCCGTTCGACTCGCCCGAGGCGCTGGCGCTGTCCACCCGGATCGCCGAGGAGATGGCCCTGGCCGCCTACGGCGCCTCGGCCGCCCTGGCCGCCGGCCACGGCGCGCACCCGTCCTACGCCGACACCCGCGCCGCCGGGGGAGTGCTGCACCTGGACCACTTCCCGCAGGCGACCCCGGCCCACCCGCAGGAGTGGGAGGCGCTGCGCGCGAGGATCGCCGAGACGGGCCTGCGCAACTCGCTGCTGCTGGCCGTGGCGCCCACGGCGACGATCGCCTCGATCGCGGGCTGCTACGAGTGCGTCGAGCCGCAGGTGTCCAACGTGTTCAAACGCGAGACGCTGTCCGGGGAGTTCCTGCAGGTCAACCGCTATCTGGTGCGCGACCTGCGGCAGCGCGGGCTGTGGACGCCCGAGATGAGGGACGCCGTCAAGCGCGCCGACGGGTCGGTGCAGGAGATCGCGCAGATCCCCGAGGACCTCAGGCGGCTGTACCGCACGGCCTGGGAGCTGCCGCAGAAGGCGCTGATCGACCTGGCCGCCGCGCGCCAGCCGTACATCGACCAGTCGCAGTCGCTGAACCTGTTCATGGCCGCTCCCACCATCGGCAAGCTCTCCTCGATGTACGCCTACGCCTGGCGGGCCGGGCTGAAGACGACCTACTACCTGCGCTCGCGCCCGGCCACCCGGATCGCGCAGGCCACCGTCGCCGCCCAGGCGCCCGCCGCGGCCCCGCGCCCCGGCGCGCCGGCGTTCCCACCCGCGTCCCTACCCGCGTCCGGGCCCGTTCAGGCGCTCGACCAGGACGCCGTCGCCTGCTCCCTTGAGAACCCCGAGATCTGCGAGGCCTGCCAGTGATGCTGCTCGACCCCGGCATGGACCTGACCCTG
Source organism: Sphaerisporangium sp. NPDC004334 (assembly GCF_053602655.1). Lineage (NCBI taxonomy): Bacteria > Bacillati > Actinomycetota > Actinomycetes > Streptosporangiales > Streptosporangiaceae > Sphaerisporangium > Sphaerisporangium sp. NPDC004334. The sequence goes on along the minus strand of NZ_JBSGDZ010000012.1, from coordinate 89,312 downwards.
CGCCCGATGCGCTACCCCGAGTTCTACGAGCGCTACCGGACCGCCATCCGCAACACCTGGACGGTCGAGGAGGTGGACCTGCAGTCCGACCTGGCCGACCTGGCCGAGCTGAGCGCGGGCGAGCGTCATCTGATCAACCGGCTGGTGGCGTTCTTCGCCACCGGCGACTCGATCGTGGCCAACAACCTGGTGCTCAACCTGTACCAGCACCTCAACGCGCCCGAGGCCCGGCTCTACCTGTCGCGGCAGCTGTTCGAGGAGGCCGTGCACGTCCAGTTCTACCTGACGCTGCTGGACACCTACCTGCCCGACCACGACGAGCGGGCCAAGGCGTTCGCCGCCGTCGAGCACATCCCCTCCATCCGCGACAAGGCCGAGTTCTGCTTCCGCTGGATCGACTCGATCAACGCGCTCCAGCGCCTGTCGACCCGGCGGGACCGGCGGGCGTTCCTGCTCAACCTCATCTGCTTCGCCGCCTGCATCGAGGGGCTGTTCTTCTACGGCGCCTTCGCCTACGTGTACTGGCTGCGCTCGCGGGGCCTGCTCGGCGGGCTGGCCACCGGGACCAACTGGGTGTTCCGCGACGAGTCCATGCACATGGAGTTCGCCTTCTCGGTGGTCGACACGGTGCGCGCGGAGGAGCCGGACCTGTTCGACGACGAGCTCGGCGCCCAGGTGACCCGGATGATCGAGGAGGCGGTGGCCGCCGAGCTGGCCTTCGCCCGCGACCTGTGCGGCGACGGCCTGGCGGGGATGAGCGCGGAGCGGATGCGCGAGTACCTGGAGTACGTCGCCGACCGCCGGCTGGCGCGGCTCGGCCTGCCGGAGCGGTACGGGACGGCCAACCCGTTCGCGTTCATGGAGTTCCAGGACGTGCAGGAGCTGGCCAACTTCTTCGAGCGCAGGGTGTCGGCCTACCAGGTGGCGGTGGAGGGCACCGTGAGCCTGGACGAGGTGTTCTGACGGCTCCCGGAGCGCCGTGTCACCGTGCGGCGGGACCTCGTGTGAGGTTTATCACCCCGTTGCGGGTGGTTTCCGGGTCAAAGTCTGGTTAAGGATCGCCGGAGCCGGTCCGGGCCCTGGTGAAAGCCGAGGGCGCCGGACCGGTCCGCCGGCGCCCGGCCGGTGCGACAGTGGGGGAAACCGGAGAAGGGGATGCCGCCCGTGTCATCGGCAGTGAACTGGATCGTCCTGGTCGTCGTCGTCCTGGCGGCGCTCGTCGCCGTCGAGCTACTGCGCCGCGTGCTGCGGTCGCACAGGGTCAACGGCCGCTTCTCCCTGGCCGGGCCGGTCGTCGAGCGGTGCACGTGGCCGGGCTTCGCCACCGCCGCCGTGGTCGCGTTCAACACGGTCTACGCGCCGGGGATGTCCGGCAGGTCGTTCGAGTTCGCGGTGCAGCAGACCGTCACCGTCCTGCTGATCGCCTGCGTGGCCTGGCTGGTCATCCAGGCCGCCTACGCGGTGACCGACGTGGTGCTGGCCAGGCTCAACGGCGTCGAGGGCATCGGCAACCGCAGGGCCCGCCGCATCCGCACGCAGATCACCCTGGTCCGCCGGGTGGCGGCCGCGGTCATCATCGTCGTCTCCGCCGGGGCGATGCTGTTCAGCTTCCCCGCCGTCCGCGCGCTCGGCGCCGGTCTCCTGGCCTCGGCGGGCATCGCCGGCGTGGTGGCCGGCATCGCCGCCCAGTCCACGCTCAGCAACCTGATCGCCGGACTGCAGCTCGCCTTCAGCGACGCCATCAGGCTCGACGACGCCGTGGTCGTGGACGGAGAGTGGGGCCGCATCGAGGAGCTGACCCTGACCTACGTCGTCGTGCGGCTGTGGGACGAGCGCCGGCTGATCCTGCCGGTGTCCTACTTCACCTCCACGCCGTTCGAGAACTGGACCCGCTACGAGAGCCGCGTCGTCGGGCACGTCATGTTCTACGTCGACTGGACGGTGCCCGTCGACGAGCTGCGGGCCGAGCTGTACCGGTGCCTGCGCGAGCACCCGCTGTGGGACCAGAAGGACTGGACCCTCCAGGTGACCGACGTCCAGGCCAACGGCCTGGTGGAACTGCGCGCGCTCATGAGCGCCTCCGACGCGCCGAGCGTGTGGGACCTCAAGTGCGACGTCCGCGAGCACCTGGTCGCCTACATCCGCGAGAACCACCCCCAGGCGATGCCGCGCCTGCGCGTCGAGGACGCCCCCGCCGCCGCCCCGGCGCCCCGGAAGGCGGGGACGTCCGTGCGGCCCGGCGTCCCCGGACAGGCCGTCCAGGACGGTCGCGAGCCCCGGTCAGGGATTGGACGGGCGTAGGACGCGGGTGCCGCCGGCGATCAGCGCCGTGGCGAGGATCCACCCCGAGGCGATCAGGATGTTGGCCAGCCACTGCGTCCAGCCCACCGGCTCCCAGGCGCCGCGCAGCTCGAAGACGCTCACCGGCACCAGCAGGTCCAGGGTGTAGGGGAAGGGGTGGAACACCCGCCGCTCGTCCAGGCCGACCTGGGAGGGCGGATGGGTGGCGAAGACCGCGGTGCCGGCGGCCAGCAGGACGGCGAACCACACCCCGGCCAGCCACGGCCGGTACCCGTACCCGACGATCAGGTCCAGCAGCAGCCCGGCCAGGCGCCCGGTGAGGCCGATCGTCGAGCGGCGCGCCCGCTGCTTGGCCAGCAGCACCCGGCGCGCCTCCTGCTCGTGGCCGATCCTGCGGTACCAGGCGGCCAGGTGCTCGTACGGCTGCGGCCGGTAGCCGCCCGGGTCGCGGCTCACCCAGGTCAGCCGGTCGGCCAGCCGGGCCTCTCCGCGCAGCGACTCGTAGGCGAACCCGTTCAGGTGCACGTGGCCGGGATAGGCCCGGGGATGGTCGAGCAGGACGCCCACGCGCGAGTAGCCGAGGTTGACCTCACCCTCCATCGAGGCCGGCGTCAGGATCAGCTCGTCGACCTGCATGTGGCTCAGGTGCAGCGCGCGGCCCTGCGCGCTCACCACGGACTGGTCGAACGACAGCACCCCGGTCACCCGGGCGCCGCGCAGCCGCACGGTGCCCTCGGCGGTGAAGCCCGCGCTGAACTCCACACTGCTGGCCTGCATGTGGTCGGCGTAGACGGCGTGGCCGCCGGTCCCCTTGATCACGGCGCGCTGGAGGTACAGGCCGCTGTTGAACTTGGCGCCGATGAGCCGCAGGCCGCCGACGGTGCGGATGTCGCGGCAGAAGGCGCCGCCTTCCACGGTCAGCCCGCCGGCCCACAGCGCCCAGTGGTTCTGGTCCCAGCCCCGCTCCCGCTTCTCGGCGTCGCTGAACGGCCGGCGGACGTCCTCCAGGTAGCTCTCGGAGGGCCGGTGGCTCTGCGGGCCGCTCTGGTCGAGGTCGGGGGCCATCAGGCGGGCCCGCGCCAGCCGGAGCTGGCCGGTGACGTGGGCGTTGTCCAGCCGCACCCCGGCGTGGACGGTGGAGGAGTCCAATTCCAGCAGGCCGTCCACCGTGCAGCGGGCGGCGCGGATGCGGTGGATGTCGCAGCCGCGGAAGCGCATGCCCTTGGTGGTGGCGTCGGTCAGGGACACCGTGCCGGACAGGTGGCAGTTCAGCAGGTGGAGCTTGCTGGTGAGCGTCGCGTCGGACAGGTTGAGCATCCCGGTGATGCGAGCCCCGGCGAGCCGCAGCCCGGCCACCTGGCCGGGCTTGGCGGGACGGGCGCCGAGCATCAGGGCGGTCACCAGTCCGGCCCGCACGGTGCGCTCGGGCCCCCACGCGCCACCACAGGCCGGGTCGTCGCGGGCGGGGTCGCCGGTGCGCAGATCGACCCATGCCCCGGAGGGATACGCCTCCCACACCTGGCGTTCCGCCGCCGTCAGCCGCCAGAGCGAGCGTGATCTCAGCACCCGGGGACTGTAGCGCGGCCGGACGCCCGAATCGCACCGATCCGGCAGATCGTCCGGGACCTGGCGGTGGAGAGGTGGCAGGAAACGGCCACGGGCGTGCAGCTTGCTGCCGCCGAATCGTCTGGTCCGGGGGGCATGAATGTCGGAGAGTTGTTCGTGCAAGGACAAAACGAAAACACTCCGGAAAAGAGTAAAAGAAATGACCTCCACCGCTTTCTCCGCCGCCACCGCGACCCGTTCCGCCGGCACCACCTGGGACGCCGCCTCGCGCACCGCGGGCACCACCTGGGACGGTTACTCCCGCACCGCCGGAACCACCTGGGACTGACGATGTACACCGCCCGGATAACACGTCCCGTCCGTTGACATCCCGCTGAGAAACCCATCCCGACAGAAACGACCGGCGGCACCGCCCGCCGACGACACAGAGAAGAAACACCCTGCCAGTACGAACGGACCATCGGTCCGCGACGACGGCGGGAAAATCAGAGAGAACCCGGCCGGCACCGGATATGGGAATTCCCCTCGGCCCGGCCGACCGGATGCGACCCCCGGCGACGCGAGCGGCTCCCCGCTCCGCCCCGCAGCCCGTGGCCCCGTCGCCCGAGACGCCTTCCCCCTCCCCGCGCCACCCCCTCCGCGCCAGCGCGTTCCCTCGGCGCGCCCGCGTCCGGCCTCCTCGCCGGCGGCTCCCGTCAGGAGCGCCGGCGGCCCGGCCGGCACGCGCGCCGCCCGATGGCAGGAAGCGGTCACGGCCGTGCAGCTTGCTGCCGCCGAATCGTCTGGCCCGGGAGCCGTGAATGCCGGAGAGTTGTTCGTGCAAGGACAAAACGAAAAGCCCTCGAGAAAAGAGAGAACCAAATGACCTCCACCGCTTTCTCCGCCGCCACCGCCACCCGTTCCGCCGGCACCACCTGGGACGCCGCCTCGCGCACCGCGGGCACCACGTGGGACGGTTACTCCCGCACCGCCGGAACCACCTGGGACTGACCGGCGACCGAATTCACGACAGAAAGACGATCGCCCCGCCGAAAGCCCCGGGAGAGAATGACCGCGACTCGGCACCCCGAAAGGCCTTACCCGGCCGGTACCGCAGAATCACCGCCGGCGACCCGGTTCCACCGCCGCGAATATGGCGGCCCGGACGCCGATCGCACGATATAAGCGGAAAAATATGACGACGAAAAGAGCCGTGAAGCGCACCGGCTCCCGCCGTCAGCCCCGTGACCGACGGGGCCGCCCTCCCGTCGCAAGCCCCTCGGGCCCCTCGCGCCCGTCGCAAGCCCCCTCGGCCCGCGCCCCGTCACAGCCTCCTCGGGCCCCATCGCGTCCCCGTAGCGGCCGCTCAGTCGCGTTCGATGTGCATGGCGCGTTCCTCGGCGGAGAAGTCGCCGCCGTCCGCGCCGACCTCCGAGGCGTACTCCTCGGACTCCTCGTCGGAGTGGGCGCCCTCGTCCGGCGCCACGAAGCGGTACTCCTCGCGCGGCACATGGGCGCGTTCGGGGGCCTCCTGCCACAACCGGCGCGAGATGCCGTCCCGGTCGGCCGGATCGTCGCCCACGATCTCGTGACCGATGGGGAGGTTGTCGGTCCACTCCTCGATCTCGGTCAGCTGCTCGTCGTCGCCCATGTCGTCGGGGCCGCGTCCGGTCATGTCTCCGCCCTACCTATATGGTGCGATGGCCCGCTCACGCGCTGCCATGAAATCACTCGCCATAGGCAAGATATCGGGACACACCGGACGCCCCGTACGCCGCACCCCGGCCGTAGGCGACGCGCCTTCCCCGGTCCGGCGCACCGCGCGCGGATCAGCGCTCGACCACCTCGTTCTTGCCGATCACCACCACGCCCTCCCGCGTCACCGCGAAGCGGGAGCGGTCGAACTCCAGATCCAGGCCGATGCGGGCGCCGTCGGGGATCACCACGTTCTTGTCGATGATGGCCCGGCGAACGATCGCCCCCCGGCCGACCTTGACGCTCCCCATGAGCACCGAGTCCTCCACCAGGGAGTGGGAGTGCAGCACCACGCCCGGCGACAGGATCGAGCGCACGGCGGTGGCGCCTGAGACGATCACGCCCGGCGAGACCAGCGAGTCGATGGCGTGCCCGACGCGGTCGCCGTCGTTGTGGACGAACTTGGCCGGCGGCAGCGGGTCGTGCCCGGTGTAGATCGGCCAGCGGTCGTTGTAGAGGTTGAACACCGGGTGCACCGACACCAGGTCCATGTGCGCATCGTAGTAGGCGTCCAGGGTTCCGACGTCCCGCCAGTAGCCGCGGTCGCGCTCGGTGGAGCCCGGGACGGTGTTGTGGGCGAAGTCGTAGACCTCGGCGCCGCCGGACTTGACGAACATGGGGATGATGTTGCCGCCCAGGTCGTGCTTGCTGCTCGGGTCGAGGGCGTCCTCCCTGAGCGCGTCGATCATCGCCTGGGTCTTGAAGATGTAGTTGCCCATGGAGGCGTAGACCTGGTCGGGGGCGTCCGGCAGGCCGATGGCGTCGGTGGGCTTCTCACGGAAGGCCACGATCCGGTGCCCGGCGGGGTCGGTCTCGATCACCCCGAACTGGTCGGCGAGCGCCAGTGGCTGGCGGATGGCGGCGACCGTGACGTCGGCGCCCGAGTCGATGTGCTGCTCCACCATCTGCCGCGGGTCCATGCGGTAGATGTGGTCGGCCCCGAAGACGATGCAGTGCTCGGGCAGCTCGTCGTAGATCAGATTCAGGTTCTGGAACAGCGCGTCCGCCGAACCGGCGAACCAGCGGGGCCCGAGCCGCTGCTGTGCGGGCACCGGGGTGACGTAGTTGCCGAGCATCGTCGACATGCGCCAGGTGCGGGTGACGTGGCGGTCGAGGCTGTGGCTCTTGTACTGGGTCAGGACGACGATCTTGAGGTAGCCACCGTTCGTCAGGTTCGACAGTACGAAGTCGACCAGCCGGTAGATCCCTCCGAAGGGCACCGCCGGCTTGGCCCGGTCGGCCGTGAGCGGCATCAGCCGCTTCCCCTCGCCACCGGCCAGCACGATCGCGAGGATTTTGGGCGTCGTCATAGCACCGACGTTACCCGGCTTTACCCAGCTAAACCCGACGAAACACCCTGGACCACTAAGGTTTACGCATGCGCGTCGATCTGCTGAGCCGTGAGTACCCGCCCGAGGTGTACGGCGGTGCCGGAGTCCATGTCGAATACCTCGCCAGAGAACTGCGGAGTCTGCTGGACGTGCGGGTGCGCTGCTTCGGCGCGCGTCGCGAGGAGGGCGGCGTCGACGCCTACGGCGTCCCCGGCGGCCTCGCGTCCGCCAACCCGGCCCTGCAGGTGCTCGGCGTGGACCTGGAGATGGCCGCCGCATGCGAGGGCGCGGACGTCGTGCACAGCCACACCTGGTACGCCAACTTCGCCGGGCACGTCGCCAAGCTGCTGTACGGGGTGCCGCACGTGGTCACCACCCACAGCCTGGAGCCGCTGCGCCCGTGGAAGGCCGAGCAACTCGGCGGCGGCTACGCCCTGTCCGGCTTCGCCGAGCGCACGGCGCTGCTGAACGCCGACGTGGTCATCGCGGTGTCGGAGGGCATGCGGCGCGACGTCCTCGCCTGCTACCCGGAGATCGCGCCCGAGCGGGTGACCGTCGTCCACAACGGCATCGACACCCAGGAGTACGCCCCCGACCACGGCACCGACGTCCTGCTCGCGCACGGCATCGACCCCTCCAGGCCCTACGTCGTCTTCGTCGGGCGCATCACCCGCCAGAAGGGGCTGGCCCACCTGCTGCGCGCGGCCCGCTCGCTGCCGCCGCAGGCCCAGCTCGTCCTGTGCGCCGGAGCCCCCGACACCCCCGAGATCGCGGCGGAGGTGACCGGGCTGGTCGAGGAACTGCGCGCGAGCAGGTCGGGCGTCGTGTGGATTTCTCAGATGCTCCCCAGGCCGCAGGTCATCCAGATCCTCACCCGCGCCGCCGTGTTCGTCTGCCCCTCGGTCTACGAGCCGATGGGCATCGTCAACCTGGAGGCCATGGCCTGCGAGACCGCCGTGGTGGCCACCGCGACCGGCGGCATTCCCGAGGTCGTCGCCGACGGCGAGACCGGCCTGCTCGTCCCCATCGAACAGGGCGCCGACGGCGAGCCGCTCGACCCGGCCGCGTTCGCGGACGCCATCGCCGCCCGGGTGACCCGGCTCCTGGACGACCCGTCCCTCGCCGCCGCCATGGGCCAGGCCGGCCGCCGCCGCGCCGTCGACCACTTCAGCTGGCCCGCCATAGCCACCCGCACCCAGGCCCTCTACCAATCCCTGAAGTGACCCGCCCTCGGTCCGACCGCCCACACCGGGCCCGGCTCAGGTGAGCCGGGCCCAGTGCCCGAAAACGGTGCCTCCGGCGCAGCCTTCCTGAAGGCGACCCTCGCCCTGCCCGAGGCCCGCCGCCGCGCGGGTGACGGACCGCGATGTAGCCGGTCACGCCTTGATCTCGAACCAGACTGTGCGGTGTGCGCCGGTCTGTTCCCATCCCCATGCCGATGACAGCTCACGGACCAGGCACAGGCCACGGCCGCCCTCACTCAGGAGATCGACCTGAGCCGGAACCTGGGGGACGCTCTCAGCCGACCCCTCGTCGACCACTTCCACCCGCACCCTCTCGCCGTCGTCGCACACCCGCAGCCGCACCACACCGCCTCGCCCGCGGCCCGACTCCGAATGCTTCACCGCGTTGGCCACCAGCTCGCCGGCCGGCAGTTCGACGTCGTCCACCTCGCGACGCCCGGCTAGCGACCATGGCCGACGACCCCGGCCCCCGCAGGTCTCCCACCGCAGGCTTCGGGCGTGAGCTGGCCATCTGCGGTTACCTGGAAGACGATGCATTTGCGGGCGAGGCCGCGGTCGGCACCTTCTTGAAGGCCTCAGCCCGCCTTCAAGCGGACCGGACGAGGCTCACGGTGCTGTGGAAGCGAGTGCGTCCAACGGGTCGGCCAGGACGCGGGAGAAAGCGAGTTCCGCCGCGCCGACCAATGGGGCGTCATCGCGCAGCATCGAGGTGCGCAACCTCACCCCCCGGGAGACGGGCAGGACACTGGCCGCCACGCGCGCGTGGACCTGGGGTGCCGCACCCTGGTAGATGTCGCCGAGTGTGCCGCCGAAGACGACGACTCCGGGATTGAAGAGGTTGATCAGGTTGACCACGCCGATCCCGAGCCAGTCGCCGACACGGTCCAAGGCCTTGCGGGCGGCCTCGTCACCGTTCTCGGCCGCTTCCACGACGGCTCGTACGCCATCTCGCCCGCCCGGCCCGCTAGTGCGTCCGGACGCCTCCAGCAGCGCCGCCTCGCCCACTTCTGCCTCCAGGCAGCCGCGCGAACCGCAGTTGCAGGAACGGCCGCCAAAGGGATTAACGATCATGTGCCCGAGTTCGGCGCCGTAGCCGTCATCGCCGCCCAGCAGCCTGCCGCCCACGATGATGCCACCACCCACCCCGACATCCCCATGCAGGTAGACAAGATTTTGGTGGCCGATGCCCGCTCCGCGTTCATGCTCGGCCAGCGCGCCCAGGTGGGCTTCGTTGCCGACTGCCACGGGCTGCCCCAGCCGCTGGCTGAGCGCGGGCGCGAAATCCAGGTCGGTCCAGCCCACGTTGGGAGCCAGGAGCACCATCCCGTCGGCGGCCCTGACCAAACCGCAGTACGATGTGCCGACCCCGAGGCACCTCGCGCTCCGGGGCGCCACGTCCACGAGCGCGCGGCCGAACCCGGCCAGGACACCGACCACCTCGTCGAGATCGGCATGCCTGCTTCGCCGCCGGGGCGCCTCCTTGCGCTCCAGTACCAGACCGCCGAGCCCGACCCTGGCGGCGACCAGCCGATCCACCGCCACATCGAAAGCCAGCACATACCACCGGCCGCTCTCAGGCCGCACCACCAGCGACGGCCGACCCGCCCGACCCGTCGTACCCGAAGCCTCCTCACGCACCAGACCCGCAGCCGTGAGCTGCGTGGCCAGCGCCAGGATCGTGCTGCGGTTCAGGCCCAGCCGGTTCGCCAGCGCCGCACGCGAGATCGGCCCTGCCAGATGCACCTGCCGCAGCACCGCCCCGAGATGGTGTCTGCGGATTTCCTCCTGTGGAGTGTCGCCCTTCACGGCACTAGTGGTGCCATCACCGGCATCACGTACCGGACCCACCGGCGTGACCCCGACGCTTCATCGCTCATGAACCCCGACGCTACCGGTCGCGACCGAGATTCTTTCCCTCAACGTCGAAGACCTCGACCTCGACAACCGCCGCGCCCCCCTGCGATCCAAGGGCGGCGATGTCGAATGGGTCTACGGGACACGGGCACCGCCCGCCTGCTGCCCCGCCTGCTGCCCCGCCTGCTGCGGCTCCCGGACGGCAACCCCGATGGGCCCGCCCGTACCCGCGGCCCGCTGTTCCCGGCCAGCGCCGCCCCGTCCCCGCCCGTGGCCACGCATGACCGGCGTCCTCGGCGACCGCCCCCGGCGGGTCAGGTGGGGTCGCCGGGGGAGATGAGGCCGGTTTCGTAGGCGACGACCACGGCCTGGACGCGGTCGCGCAGACCAAGTTTGGACAGGACGCGGGCGACGTGGGTCTTCACCGTGGCCACGCTGAGGGTCAGCCGGTCGGCGAGTTCGGCGTTGCTGAGGCCGGTGGCGAGCAGGCGCAGCACGTCCAGTTCCCGGGGCGTGAGCTGGGAGAGGTCGCGGTGGAGGGCGGGCCGCACGGTGTCGCGGCGGGCGAAACGTTCGACCAGGCGGCGGGTGATGGTGGGCGCGAGCAGCGCGTCGCCGGAGCGCACCAGCCGCACCGCGGCCACCAGGTGCTCGGGGGTGACGTCCTTGAGCAGGAACCCGCTCGCTCCCGCGGCGAGCGCCGCGTACACGTAGTGGTCGAGGTCGTAGGTGGTCAGGATCAGTACGCGGGTGTCCTCGACGCCGCCGGCGAGGATCCGCCGGGTGGCTTCGAGGCCGTCCATCCGCGGCATCCGGATGTCCATGAGCACGACGTCGGGCCTGGTGCGGCGGACCGCGGCGATGGCCTCGTCCCCGTCGGCGGCCTCGGCCGCCACCTCGATGCCGTCGGCGGCGAGGATCATGCGGAATCCGGTGCGCACCAGTGCCTGATCGTCGGCGATGACGGCGCGCAGTCGGCCGGTCATGCGGTCCTCCAGGGGACGCGGGCCCTGATCGTGAACCCGCCCCCGGCCATGTGCCCGGCGTCCAGGGTCCCGCCGTAGACGGCGAGCCGCTCGCGCAGCCCGATCAGCCCCCTGCCGCCGCCGGTCCGCGGTCCGGCGGTCCGCGCTCCGCCGGTGTCGGTCACCTCTATCTCCAGCCAGTCGCCGTCATGGCCGATCGTCACGGCCGCGGCGGCGCCGGCCGCGTGCTTGATCGTGTTGGTGAGGGCCTCCTGTACGACGCGGTAGGCGGCCAGGTCGACGCCGGGCGGCAGCGGCCCGGGCGGCGACCCCGTGACGCGCACCGGCACTCCGGCGGCGCGGACGCGTTCCACCAGGGCGTCGAGCTGGTCGAGCCCCGGCTGCGGCGCGAGCCCGTCGGCGGGCCCGTCGAGGCGGTCGCCGCCCGGGCCGGCGAGCAGGCCCATGAGATGGCGCAGCTCGGACATGGCGGCGCGGCCGCCCGACTCGATCGCGAGCAGAGCCTGCTTCGACTGTTCCGGCTCGGCGTCCATCACCTTGCGCGCCGCGCCCGCCTGGATCACCATCACGCTGACATTGTGGGTCACCACGTCGTGGAGCTCGGCGGCGATCCGGGACCGCTCCTCGGCGACGGCCCTGCGCATGGCCTCCGCCTGCGTCTGCCGCAGCTCGGCGAACCGGTGGTGGCTCGCTCCGAGCCGTCGCCGCCAGTAACGGACGAAGCTCCCGACGACGCCGACGCTCAGCAGGACGACGAACGGTCCCATCCAGTTCGGCAGCTCGGGCGTGACGTCCCGGAAGGCGCCACCGGCGAGCCCCGCCGCGAGCACGAGGCCCCCCATCGCCAGGACCCGGTTGCGGCCGTGGGCGGCGGCGGCGTACGCGGCGACGGCGCAGGTCAGCACCGTGATCAGGGTGGCGTACGAGTGGGTGGCCTGCGCCGCGGCCAGCACCACCCAGAAGGTGAGTAGCGGGTAGCGGCGCCGCAGGGCCAGCGGTAACGCCGTCATCGCCACCAGGAACGCGGGCGGCCCGTCGGGCGGAGGATGGACGGTCGCGATGCCGGACCGGTGGCAGGAGAGCCGTGACGGGCCGTCGGGCGTGACGCCGGACCGGTGGCAGGAGAGTGGGGACGCGCCGTCGGGCGCGACGCCGGCCGGCCGGCCGGAGAGTCGGGACGGATCGTCGGGCACCACGCCGCCCAACGGGCCGTCGGGCGCGGCGCCATGAAAGAGGGGCCGGCCGGTCGCGGCATCGGGAGCCCAGGGGGGATCGGGAGCCGAGGGGGGATCGGGAGGCGCGGGGGGATCGGGAGGCGCGGGGGGATCGGGGGCCGGCGGGTGGGCGCCGGCGGGTCCGAGCCGCAGGAACTCGACCACTTGGGCCTGGTCCTCGCCGGAGCCGAGCACGGGATGACCCGCCGACGCGGCGACCGCGGCGACCGCCAGAAGGAGGGCGATCACCACGTCGGCGGCGAAGGCCGCGCGAGACGGCTTCGGGAGCCGCCCGCCACGCCGGTCCTGGTCGTCCTCGTCCAGCGGGCCGCCCGGGTCGAGCACCTGCCGCCACCACGGCGGTCGTTCACCGGTTTCCACCGGCACATTGTCACGCCTGCCCGTCCCCGCCGCATCGGCCGTCGTGACGGGGCTCACGGTCCAGGGGAGTACATCGCAGGGATGACCTGGCGGCCCTTCGTTCTCGGGAGCTACGCGATCTCGGTACGGCGGCCGACGCGCTCTGGCATGGGTGATCCCTAGTTTCGTTCCCGCCATCCCGCCGCGCCGTCCGGAGCCGGGGTTGCCGCCGGGGGCCGGCGAAGGCATCGAGGCCCTTTCACCATCATCCTTCCGACCACTAGAGGGGACATAGCATGACCGCTGCCTTGGAGGCCCAGGCGCTGGGCAGGAAGTACGGCAGGCGCTGGGCGCTGCGCGAGTGCACCATCGACATCCCGGCGGGCCACGTCGTGGGGCTGGTGGGCCCCAACGGAGCCGGTAAGACGACGCTGCTGAAGCTGGCCGGCGGCCAGCTCGAACCGAGCACGGGCGGCATCGTCGTGCTCGGCGGCCGGCCCGGGGACACGCCCGAGCAGCTCGCCAAGGTCGGGTTCGTCGCCCAGGACACCCCCGTCTACGCGCGCCTGACCGTCGCCGACCACCTGCGGCTCGGGGCGCGGCTCAACCCCCGCTGGGACGGCGCCATGGCACGGGAGCGCGTCGCGCGGCTGGGGCTCGCCCCGAACCAGCGGGCGGGCAGGTTGTCGGGCGGTCAGCGCGCCCAGCTCGCCCTCACCCTCGGACTGGGCAAGCGGCCCGAGCTGCTGATCCTGGACGAGCCGGTCGCCTCGCTCGACCCCCTGGCCCGCCGCGAGTTCCTGCAGGGGCTGACGGAGGCCGCCGCGGCGCACGGGCTGAGCGTGGTGCTCTCCTCCCACCTGGTCTCCGACCTGGAACGCGTCTGCGACTACCTGATCGTGCTCGTCGACTCCCGCGTACGGCTGGCCGGAGAGGTGGAGCCGTTACTGGCCGCCCATCGCCGGCTCACCGGCCCGCGCCGCGACCCCGGCGGGCACCCCGCCGGCGCGCATGTGGTCTCCGTCCGCCACACCGAGCGGGAGAGCACGTACGTGGTCCGCGCCGACGACGCCCTGATGCACGACCCCGGCTGGACGGTCTCCCAGCTCAGTCTGGAGGACCTGGTCCTGGCCTATATGGATCAGCGCACCGAAGCCGACGGTCCGGTCGCCCTGGAGGTGCGGCGATGATCTGGCTGACCTGGCGCCAGTTCCGCGGCTCGGCCACGACGATGGCCGCCGTACTCGTGGTCATCACCGTCGCACTGGCCCTGACCGGCCCGAAACTGGCCTCCGACTACGCCGCCGGGATCGCCGACTGCACCCCGGACAACACCTGCCTGGACTTCTTCGACCGGTTCTTCGGCGAGTACGACACCCTCTTCCTGGCTCTGACGATGGTCGTGCTGATTCTGCCGGCGCTGGCCGGGCTGTTCTGGGGGGCGCCGCTGATCACCCGCGAGCTGGAGGCGGGCACCCACCTGCTGGTGTGGAACCAGAGCATCACCCGCGGCCGGTGGCTGGCGGTCAAGCTCGGGCTCATGGGCCTTTCGGCCATGGCCGCCGCCTGCCTCTGCGGCCTGGTGGTGACCTGGTGGTCGGCCCCGTTGGACAAGTCGGCCGTCCCGGAGATGGCGCAGATGGCTCCCGTGGTGTTCGGCGCGCGAGGCATCGCCCCGATGGGATACGCGGCCTTCGCCTTCGTCCTGGGGGTGACCGTGGGCATGCTGGTGCGCCGCACGCTGCCCGCCATGGCCCTCACCCTGGCCGCCTTCGTCGCGATCCAGATAGCGATGCCGCTGCTGGTGCGCCCGCACCTGATGCCCCCCGTCGCCGGGACCTTCGAGCTCGGCCGGGAGAACGTGGACGGCTTCGGCGCCCCGAAGGGCGGATCCCTGCAGGTCTTCCTGAGGACGTCGGCCGTTCCCGGCCACGCGGGCGCCTGGGTCCTGTCCAGCGAACTGGTGGATAAGACCGGACGCGTGATCTCCAGCGGAGACGGAGGCCCGGGATCGTCGACGACGGTCGCGCGGGGGGTCCCGGTCTCCACGACGACGGGACCCTGCTCGCCGCAGGGAGCGATGGCGGGAGGGTGCACGGCCGAGATCAACCGCCTGGGCTTCCGGCAGCGGGCGACCTACCACCCCCTCGAGCGCTTCTGGCCCTTCCAGTGGATCGAGACCGGGATCTACGCCCTGCTCACCCTCGGCCTCACAGGGTTCTGCTTCCGGTGGATCCGCAGGCGCGTGTCATGACGCCGGTGAGGACCGCGGCGGCCGGGCTCGCCCTTCTCCTGGCGGCGGCCTGCACCGCCCCCGCGCCGCCGCGCCGCGAGGCGGGCACGGCGGCCGGTACGGTGTGCGCGCCGCCCCACGGCCCGGCGGAGGCGGAGACGCCCACCACGATCGAGGTCGTGCGACAGGCGTACTTCTGCATCCTCGGCAACTACTACGGCGGCGCCACGCTGGACGCCCGGTCGCTGCTGACCGCCGGATTCGCCGCCCTGACGCGGCAGCTCGACCGCGACGGACGCGACATGCCCGAGGCGGCCATGCCCGCGCTGACCGGTGACCGCCGGGCCGACTGGACGGCCTTCGAGGCCGCCTTCCGCACGATCACCGACCGGGCGCCCGGCCTGCGCGACAAGCTGGCCGCCGTCACCCTCCAGGCCATCGTGGCCGCCCTGGGCGACGACCACGCCCGCTGGACGCACCAGGACGGCCGGCCGCCCGGCTACTACGACGGCGACGGCTACGGCCTGGGTCTGGAGGCCAACGTCGGCGGCCCGCAGGCGGACACCGAGCCGGGCACCGCCCTGGCCCCGCTGTTCGTCACCGCCGTGCCGGGCGGCGCGGCGCGGGCCGCCGGGCTCCGTCCCGGCGACCTCATCGAGTCGATCAACGGCTCGGCGCCCTTCGTCGACGGCGAGGGCACGCGCGCCATCGCCGCCCTCTACCCCAGGTACCCGCAGGCGCGGCCGGTGCGGCTGGAGTTGCTGCGGCAGAGCACCGGCCGCCGCTGGAGCGTGACGCTCAAGCCCGGCCTCTTCCCGCGGGACCCGGCCGCTCTGCGGGTGGTGCGGTCGAAGCGGCTGGACGACGACATCGCCTACGTGCGGATGACCGGCTTCGATCCCGACTCCGCGAACCGGGTGCTGCGGGAGATCACCAGGCTGCGCGCCGGCCGGACGCTGTCCGGTGTCGTGCTGGACCTGCGCGGCAACGGCGGCGGCAGCCCCTCGGAGGCGACCCGGCTGCTGAGCGCCTTCGTCCACGGCGCTGACACCGCCTACCAGTGCACCGCCGAGGGCACGTGCCAGGCCGCGCCGACCGACGACACCGTCGAACTGCTCCACCTGCCGCTGGTGGTGCTCACCGACCGGGGCTGCGCCTCGGCGTGCGAGCACTTCAGCTCCGCGGTCAAGGACCTGCGGCTCGGCCGGCTGGTCGGCACCAGAACCGCCGGCGTGATCTCCGGCCCGGCGCGGGGATACCTGCTCGCCGACAACACCATTCTGAGTTTCCCCGCCAAGCACCACCTGGGGCCCCGCCGCGAGGTCATCGACCGCATCGGCGTGCCGCCCGACCACTACGTGCCCCTGACCCCGAAGGACGCGGCCGCCGGACGCGACCCCGCCCTGGCCAAGGCCCTGACCCTGCTGCACACATGAGGATGGACCTCGCCATGAGACAGCTCCTGGCCCTCGCCGCGGGACTCGCCGTCCTGGCCACGTCCGCCTGCTCCGCGCCCGCGCCGCCCAGAGCCGACGCCCCGCGGGCCACGCCGTCCGGCCCCGCCGCCCTGCCCGCTCCCACCGGCCCCCATCCGGTGGGCACCACCGTCCTGCACCTGACCGACACCTCCCGCCCCGATCCCTGGAATCCCGACGCCGGCGCCAGAGAGCTCAAGGTCACCCTGTGGTACCCGGCCAGGCGGCGCGACGGGCCGCGCGCGCCCTACATGACGGCCAAGGAAGCAGAACTGCTCCTGAGGGGCTCGGGGATGTCGACCGCGCCGTACGATCTGCTGAGCAGGACGCGGACCAACGCCGTCCAGGACGCCGAACCCGAGGGGCGAAGGCTCCCGCTGGTGGTGCTCTCACCCGGCTTCACCAAGCCGATGAGCACCCTCACCTCCCTGGCCGAGGACCTCGCCGGCCGAGGCTATGTCGTGGCCGGCATAGACCACACCTACGAAAGCTACGTGACCACGCTGTCCGGCGGCCGGGTCGCCGAATGCCTGGCCTGCGACAGCAACACCGACCCCGGTTTCGGCACGGGGGTGGTCCAGGGCCGGGCCGCCGACGTCTCCTTCGTCCTTGACCAGTTGACCTCCACGTGGCGGCACTCCGGCCTGATCGACCGCGGGAGGATCGCGATGGTCGGCCAGTCGATCGGCGGAGCCGCCGCCGTGGCGGCCATGGTGAAGGACCCGCGCGTACGCGCCGGAATCGACATGGACGGCACGAGCTACGCCCGGATCCCCAAGAGCGGCCTCTCCCGGCCGTTCATGTTCATGGGATCGCGCGAGCACGTCCCGGGCGGCCGTGACACCTCCTGGGACCGTGACTGGAAGCTGCTGACCGGGTGGAAGCGCTGGCTCGTGCTGCCGGACGCCGAACACCAGTCCTTCACCGACATCCCGTTGCTGGCAGAGGTCATCGGCCTGCAACCTCTCCCCGGCATGCTGCCCGCCGCCCGTGGGGCGGAGCTCACCCGCACGTACGTGGCCGCCTTTCTCGACCAGCACCTGAAGTCGCGGCGCCGGCCCCTCCTCGACAAAGCGTCCTCGCGCTATCCCGAGGTCACGTTCCGCGCGTCCTCCATCCCACGGCCGTCGCCGCGGCGGCATGCCCGGCCTTGACGCCTGGGCGGGGTGGTCACCGGTGGAAGACGCCGAGCATCAGGCAGACCAGGAGCAGGACCCCGCCGGCGATGAGCAGGGCGATGGGCAGTGAAGGGACATCCACGTCGTCGGCTCCCGGTCGTAGTGCGGTCCGTCCCCGGCGCACCGGCGCCGGGCAGATGCAAAGGTAGATCAGCGCCGCCCGCCAGGTGGGCGAAACGGAACAGAACCATGATCGCGACGGTGCGCACGGGCGCAGGGCCGGTCGATCGAAGGCACTGAGTAAGCTGGCGTGGTGCTTGCGATCGACCGGGTGCGGATGGCGTTCACCGACCGTCACGGGGGCGTCAGCGCCGGGCCGTACGACACCAGGAACCTCGGCGGCGCGGTCGGCGACGATCCGGCGGCGGTGGCGCGCAACCGCGCCCTGACCGCCGGGGAGTTCGGCCTCGACCCGGGCGCCGTGGTGTTCATGCGGCAGGTCCACAGCCCGGACGTCGCCTACGTGACCGAGCCGTTCGCGCAGCAGCCGCCCGCCCTGGACGGCGTCTGCACCGACCGCCCCGGTCTCGGCCTGGCCGTGCTGGTCGCCGACTGCGCGCCGGTTCTGCTCGCCGACCCGGCGCGCGGCCTGGTCGGCGCGGCCCACTCGGGACGGGCCGGCACGGTCGCCGGGGTGGTGCCGGCGCTGGTCGCCGCGATGCGCGCCCGCGGCGCCGGCGACCTGGTCGCCCTGGTCGGCCCGATGGCGTGCGGCGCCTGCTACGAGGTGCCGGGGGAGATGCGCGCCGAGGTGGCAGAGGAACTGCCGGAGGCCTGGGCGGTCACCCGCGAGGGCACTCCGGCGCTGGACCTGCGCGCCGCCATCGCCGCCCAGCTCAAGCGGGCCGGCGTCGCCGACGTCCGGCACGACCCCCGCTGCACCATCGAGACCGGCGACCTGTACTCCTACCGCAGAGAGCACGTCACCGGCAGATTCGCCGGCTACGTGTGGCTGACGCCCGCCCCCTGACCCCACACCCGCCACGGCGAGTGGTACCAGAAAGTGGTACCGTCCTGTCATGGCTGAGACACGGCTCCGGCTGCCGGACGAGATCTACGAGCAGATCAAGCAGATCGCCGGTGATGACGCGCAGAGCGTCAATTCGGCCATGGTGGCCGCGATCGAGGAGTACATCGCTCGCAGGAAGAGGGAACGCTACCGGGCGATGGGCCGGAAGATCGCCGAGCGAGACCGGGAGCTGCTCGACCGGCTCGCACGATGACGGTCTTTCCGATCACCGATGACCTTCTCGCCCTGGCGGAGGCGGTGCTGCCGGTGGTCCAGGTGCGCGATGGCGGTCAGCTGCACGCCGCGGTGCTGCGCCCGCAGACCACCGCGTTCGGTGACGACGCCTATCCGGATCTGTGGGAGAAGGCGGCGGCCCTGATGCAGAGCATCCTCATCGGGCATCCGCTGGTCGACGGCAACAAGCGGCTCGGCTGGTCGGCGGCGGTCGCCTTCCTGGAGGACAACGGGGAGCTCCTGGAGTACCAGGACGTCGACGAGGCGGAGCGACTGGTGATAGCCGTGACGACCGGGGAGCTGCAGGACATCCCCGACCTGGTGCGGCGGCTCCGCAAGCTGCGCGCCTGACGACCGCCGAGGCCGGTGGGACGCAGGCACGCGTCCGTTCTGCCCCCGTCTCGGCCGGCTCAGCGGCGCGCCGCCGCGGCGTGGACGGTGGCTGACGGCACGGTTCGCCGGGTGCGCAGTGCCGACGGCGGCATGAGCAGGGCGAGACCGCTGGTGAGGGCGCAGGCGCCGAGCATCGGAAGGGGGCCCGGGACGAAGCCGGCCGCCGTCAGGACGAGCAGCCCGCCGCCGCACAGCGCCGCCGCCGAGACCGGGCGCGCCCATCCGGTCGTCCGGCACGCCATGGCCGGTGGCTCCTCGAAGCGGGCGAACAGGGCGAGCAGCGGGCGCAGGACGAGCAGCAGCGCGCCCAGCCACAGCGGCCACCCGGCCAGCCAGGCGGAGCCGCCCGGGGCGGGGGTGGCCAGGCCGAGCCCGACGACGCTCACGCCCGCGACCACGAACAGCGCGCTCATGTGCCACAGGTACACCGTCATCATCCGTGGGCCCGCCCACGCCATGACGCGCGCGACGGTGGGACGGGACGCCAGCCGCACCAGGCGGGGGCGCAGCAGCATCGCCAGGCCGATCTGTCCGAAGGCCACGGCGAGCAGCGCGGCGGTCGGCGGCGCCATGTTCGAGCTCGCCGCGCCGGGCAGGCCGATCATGCTGCCGGGGTAGGGGCCGAACGCCACCAGCGCCGCCGCCGCGCCGAAGCCGCCCGCCGCCATCAGGCGCACCCCGGCCAGCCGCCCGCTCGCGTACAGGAAGCCGAGCTGGTGCACCGCGAGCCACACCAGGCCGATGTTGAGGTACCCGGCCGGCTCCCAGCAGGTGAAGCGCACCACGTCCACCGCGACCGCCGCCACGGCCAGCGCCGCGGGCACCCGCCACCCGTGCCGCTCGCCCAGGCGCAGCAGCGCCGGGGTCAGCACGACGGCGACCAGGTAGATCGCGAGGAACCAGAGCAGCTGACCGGCCAGGCGCGCGGCCGTCTCCACCGGCTGCGCCGGCAGGCCGAGGGCGAGCAGCAGGTGGGGGAGCGGGATCCACACGGCCACCAGCGGCAGCACCGGCCAGGCCAGGCGGCGCACGCGCCCGGCCAGCCACAGCGGGCCGGCGAGGCCCCGGGCCCGGTGCGCGCGGTGGCTGATCGCGTTGGCGGCCCCTCCGGCGAAGAACACCAGGGGCATCACCTGGGACAGCCAGGTGATCATGAAGGCGCCCGGGGCGGCGAAGGCGTTGCCGGTCGCGATGCGGCCGTGCTCGTAGGACAGGACCGGGATGCTCCAGTGCTCCAGCATCACCACGGCGATGCCGAACAGGCGCAGCAGGTCGATGAACACGTCCCGGCCCGGGCGGCCGTGGCGCGGGGGAGCGGCGGCCGGGCGGACGGCGCCGCCGCCGGTCACCTGGACCGCGGGGAGGGCCGGTGGTCTGCCGAGTAGCGCGGGCACGGCGCACCTCATAACTGTCTGTCGGCGTGGCTGCGGACGAGCGACCGGGACGGCCCCCGAGCCGCCACGGCCGTCAGGTGAGCCGCGGGCCGGGACCGTGGATCCCCATGGGGGGAGGCCGCCCGGATCCTCGGGTGAGAGGACCGGCCGGCCGGGAGCCGGAGGTTCGGCCGGGGCGGGAGCTCCGGGGGGTTTCAGTGAGTTGAGCCTGTCGCGGCGGAGGGGCCGGCGCAGTGACGCGGACCGGTGTTTTCGCGGCCGGGAACGCCACCAAGGACGGTAGGGCCAGCCCTACCAAGGGGACGCCTGCCAACGGGCTGCACCGGGGAGGGCCGTGACTCGTACCTTGGTGGCCATGGGATTCCTCCTCAGGCGGCTCGGCGCCGACACCCGCTACACCCTGCTCGGGCTGCCCCTTGGCGTCGTGAGCTTCGCCATCCTGATCGCCGGGCTCGCGGCCGGCGGCGGGAGCAGCCCGGTGCTGGTCGGCCTGCCGATCCTCGCCGTGACGCTGCTGGTGGCCCGCGGGTTCGCCGACGTCGAGCGGCGCCGGCTGCCGGAGATCCTCGCCCGCCCGGTCGCTCGTCCCCGCTACCCTCGCGCCCCGCGGGGCGCCGGGTGGGTGCGCCGCATGCTGCAGCCGCTGACCAGCGGCCAGTCGTGGCTGGACCTGCTGCACGGCATCCTGGTGTTCCCGATCGCGATCGTCACCTTCGTCGTGACCGTGGTGTGGTGGGCCGTGGCGGCCGGCGGCCTGCTCTACCCCCTCTACGGGTGGATCACCTCCAGGATCCCCGGCGACCGCGAGCTTCCCGAACTGCTGGGGCTCGGCCACGGGTACCTGGTCAACAGCGCGTTCTACCTGGTGATGGGCGCGGTGTTCGGTCTCACCCTGCCGGGCATCATGCGCGGCGTCGCCCTGCTGCGTGCGGGCCTCGGCCGGGCCCTGCTGACCGGCGTGGCCGAGCTGCACGAGCGCATCGACGACCTCACCGAGGGCCGGGCCGCCGCGGTGTCGGCCGAGGCGAGCGCCCTGCGCCGGCTGGAGCGCGACATCCACGACGGGCCGCAGCAGCGCCTGGTGTACCTGGCGATGGAGCTGTCGCGCGCCCAGCGCCAGCTGCAGAAGGACCCGCAGGCCGCGCACGCGACGCTCGCGGAGGCCATCACGGCGACCCGCGAGACGCTGGACGAGCTGCGGGCGCTGTCGCGCGGCATCGCCCCGCCGATCCTGAGCGACCGCGGCCTGGCTCCCGCGCTCGCCGCCCTCGCGGGCCGCTGCACCGTCCCGGTCGACCTGGACGTGCAGACCGTCGAGCGGTACACCGCCGCGGTGGAGAACACCGTGTACTACGTGGCGGCCGAGGCGCTCACCAACATCGCCAAGCACAGCCGGGCCCAGATGTGCACGCTGTCGTTGAACCGCACCGGTGACGCGCTGCTGCTGTCGATCGGCGATGATGGGGTCGGCGGCGCCCATGTCGCCAAGGGGCACGGGCTGGCCGGGCTGGCCGACCGGCTGCGCGCGGTGGACGGCGAGCTGGTCGTGCAGTCCCCGGCCGGCGGCCCCACACTGATCGTCGCGGAGGTGCCGTGCGGGTAGTCGTGGCCGACGACGCCGTCCTCATCCGGTCCGGCCTGGTACGGCTGCTGGAGGAGTTCGGCTGCCAGGTGGTCGCCGAGGCGGGCGACGGCGACGGGCTGGTGCGGGCCGTCGCCGAACACCGTCCGGACGTGTCGGTGGTGGACGTGCGGATGCCGCCGGACTTCACCGACGAGGGCCTGCGCGCCGCGGTCAAGGCCCGCCGCCGGGTGCCGGGCTCGCCGGTGATGATCCTCTCGCAGTACGTCGAGGTGTCCTACGCCGACGACCTGCTCGCCGACGCCCGCGGAGCGGTCGGCTACCTGCTGAAGGACCGCGTGGCCGACGTCGAGGAGTTCATGGACGGGCTGCGCCGGGTGGCCGCGGGCGGGACGGTCTTCGACCCCCAGGTGGTGGCCCAGCTCATGGTGCGCCGCCGCCGTGACGACCCGCTGGCCTCGCTGACCCCGCGAGAGCGCGAGGTGCTGGGCCTGATGGCCGAGGGAAGGTCCAACCCGGCCATCGGCCGCCTGATGGTGATCACCGACGGGGCGGTGGAGAAGCACGTGCGCAGCATCTTCAACAAGCTCGGCCTGCTCGCCGACGACGGCGACCAGCACCGCCGGGTGCTCGCCGTCCTGGCCTTCCTGCGCTCCTGAGGGCCGGCGCTCCGCGCTCGCCGAGCCCGCCCGGGAGGCGGGACGCGACGGTCAGCCGGGGACGATCACGGTGATCGAGGAGGAGATGAGGCGGAAGCCGAGGCGTTCGTACAGGCGGCGCGCCGGGTTGCCGTCGGTGACCGCCAGGCCCAGGGCGGCGAGTCCGTGCAGGGTCGCCAGCGCCAGGGCGCGGCGCAGCATCACGGCGCCGAGCCCCGCGAACTGCGGGCGGGGGTCGCGGAAGACGTCCAGCACCCATGGCCCGCCGAACGGGGGCTCTCCGCGCAGCCGGCCGACCATGACGCCGGCCACCACCCGCTGGTCGTGCAGCAGCAGTCCGCCGCAGGGGAGCAGCGGGCCGTAGGAGGCGCCGGAGAGCAGTGGCGTGAGAGCCCGGCGCAGGACGGTGGCGTCGTCGCCGTGGTCGCGGTCGGGATGGCCGGGCGGGTAGGCCGCGCGCCAGGCCGGGAAGACCTCGGCCGGCGGCACCGCCTCGCAGGCGACGACCCCGTGGCCGGTCTCGGCCCAGCCGGGCGGGGCGGGATCGGCGCGCAGGTCACGGGACAGGACGTGGGCGTGGCGCAGTGGCCGTCCGCCGGCCTCGATCAGCAGCCGGCCGAGCTTCTCGTCGCCGGAGACCACCCAGCCGGGCATATCGCGGAGGATGAGGTCGAGCGCGCCCGGTCCGAGCACCTCCACCAGGTCGGCGTACGGACGTCCCGCGCGGGTGCCCTCGACGTAGCTGAGCACCGGACGGCCGCCGGCGTCGGCGATCGTGCGGCGGCTGAGAGTCTCCACGTGGTCAAACGTTAGAGCGGAGCGCCCTCACCGGCCACCGATTTACGCCGTGATACGGCGTGTCGTCCGTTATTCGCCCAGTTCGGCGGGGGTATTGACGCGCCGGTGGTTGACGATTCAAGCACACCGAATTTCTGTAACGTTCTGGTACCAAGGGGACTCTAGAGGCGCTAGTGTGATCGCGCGCGCAAATGTCCCGATGATCCCGGTAGGCACCCAGCCCCACGTTGTCCGGTTTGTGCCGGTACCGCGTTATCTGGCGGAGGACGGGATGAAAGAAACGCGACATCGACGAGCCCCGCAACGGTCTCGATCACGGGCCCCAATCGTGGTCGGGCTGTTCACGTCAACGTCGCTTCTGGCGGGTACCGCTCTGCTCGGAGCATCGGTCCTCGCCTCTGTGCAGGCTTTTCTGATCTTCTACTCGGGGGTGTTCGCTCTCCTTGGACTGACTGGAACGGTGGCCGTCGGACTGGCCGCCACCGATCGGATGATCCTCGCGGTACGTCACCGCGTCTTCATGCAGGATCTGCACCGTGCGTTCGCCGTCTTCGCCGTCGGCTTCCTCATCACGCACGTCATCCTGCAGATAATGAGGGGCCGCGTGATCCCCGCGGACGCCTTCCTGCCCTTCAGCGGGTCGGGTTTCGCGGTCGGCCTCGGCACCGTCGCCGCCGACCTGATGATCCTGGTCGCCGCCACCGGCGCCTTCCGAGGCAGCTTCGTCGGCATCCGCTGGCCGTGGCTGTGGCGTGCCATGCACGTGACGGCCTACCTGTCCTGGCCCGTCGCCATCGTGCACGGGCTCACGGCCGGGCGGCCCGCCGCCGACTGGGTGACCATGAGCTACGTGGTCTCGCTGGCCGTGGTCGGGCTCGCGCTGCTGGTGCGGATGGTCGTGACCGTCGGTCCCAAGGACGGCGGCGGCCCGAAGGCCATGCGCGCGGGCAACGCCGGGCGCAAGGCCGAGCAGATCCGCGTCGACGACGTCTTCGACGAGGAGTTCTGGGTCACACTGCGAAAGGAGGTACGGCGATGACCACGTACGGGGTTCCCGACGTGTTCAGGATCGGGCCGGGTCGCCTCACCGCCGGCCTCGACAGCTCGCCCCGGCTGGACTACGACACCCACCGGCGCGTGCACGGCCGCATGCCGCGGCTGCCGATCGACGACCTGATCGCCCTGGCCGAGCTCGGCGACCTGCGCGGACGCGGGGGAGCGGGCTTCCCGTTCGCCCGCAAGCTCAGGGCCGTCATCGACTCGGCGGGCCGGCGCGGCGCCCCCATCACGGTGGTCGTGAACGCCACCGAGGGCGAGCCCGCCGCGCACAAGGACAAGGTGCTGCTCACCCGGGCCCCGCACCTGATCCTCGACGGCGCCGACCTGGTGGCGAGGGCCCTGTCGGCCGTGGAGATCGTCGTGGGCGTCGCCCACGGCGGTCCGGGCGAGCGCTCGCTGCTCAACGCCATCCACGAGCGCGGCATGACCGACACCGTCCGGGTGGTGCGCATGCCCGACCGCTTCATCTCCGGTGAGGGCGGCGCGCTCGTGCGCGGCATCAACGGCGAGCGGCCCATCCCGCCCGGACGCAAGGTGCGATCCAGCGACAGCGGCGTGGGCGGCATGCCCACCATGCTGTCCAACGCCGAGACCTACGCCCAGCTCGCCCTGATGGCCATGCTCGGCGTCGACATGTACTCCTCGGTCGGCCTGGCGTCGGAGCCGGGGACGGTGCTGCTCAGCGTCACCGGGTCGGCCCGCAGACCGGCCGTCGTGGAGACTCCGACCGGGGTGCGGCTGCGGGAGGTGCTGGACCTGTGCGACGCCACCGTCGGGCAGGGAGTGCTGCTCGGCGGCTACCACGGCAAGTGGATGAGCCCCGAGGCCGTCGAGCGCGCCGAGGTGTCGCGCGCCGGCTTCGAGGCGCTGGGCGGGGCCCTGGGCGCCGGCATCGTCGTGCCGCTCGGCTGGGAGTCCTGCCCGCTAGGAGAGTCCGCGAGGGTCGCCCGCTACATGGCCGGCCAGAGCGCCGGGCAGTGCGGCCCCTGCTACATGGGGCTGCCCGACCTGGCGCAGGCGTTCGGCGCGCTCGCGGAGGGCAACGGCCACATCGAGGCCGTCCAGCGCGCCGCGGCGACGATGAAGGGCCGGGGCGCCTGCGGGCACCCCGACGGCACCGCCCGGTTCCTGCTCTCGGCGATCGACGTGTTCGCCGAGGACGTCATGACCCACGCGGCGTACGGCACCTGCGGGCTGCCGGTGAAGGGCGTGCTTCCGCTGCCGGCCGAGGCCTCGGCCCGCGCCTCGGAGGCCCAGCTCATCCTCGACTGGTCCCGGTGCGAGGGCCACGGGCTGTGCTCCTACGTCGTACCCGAGCTGATCCGCCTGGACCAGCACGGCTACCCGGTCGTCAGCACGGCCTCGGTGCCGCCCAACCTGGAGGGGGAGGCGCGCAGGGCCATCGAGATGTGCCCCGCGCTCGCCCTGCGGCTCAACGCCGCGCCGACCGAGAGCAGGCGATAGTCGATAACGCCCCCCGCCCCGTCCCCCTCGTACGCCCCCTCTGGCGTCCCCGTCGCCCCTGGCCTCCGCGCCGCTCAGGCGACGGGGATCTCCAGCAGGCGGACCCCGTCGTCCCTGCGCACCTCGAAGCGGACGATGTCCTTCCTGGCCAGCGCCGTGCCGCCGGTCAGGCGCAGCGGCTCGGGGAACCCCGGCACGCCGTACCCCGACCCGGGGGCGACCCGCCAGCCGGACACCACGTCGGTGTCGCCGGAGCGCCCGACGGCCACCAGGCTGCACCGCTCGGGCCCGCGCACGCCGCTGAGCCGGATGGCCACCTCGGTGCCCCACCCCTTGGGGACCAGGCCGACCGAGCCGCTGACCCCGGTGTCGGGGCTGGTGCCCTCCTTGACCTCCGGCGAGGAGGAGCCCTCGGGCGTGGAGGCGGCGACGGTCGTGCCGGGCGAGGGCCACAGCACGTGCGAGGCCGTCGCGCCGGTCACCCCGACGACCAGGGCGGCCGCGACGCCGAGCAACAGGGCGCGGCGACGCCGGACGCGGGACTCGGCCAGCTCCTCGCGGGACCTGGCGTGAGAGGCGGGAGCGGCGTGCCGGCGGCCGGGAGACGAGCGGCGCCGCCGCCCGGGTGACCACAAATCCTGCACCACGCCGTCGGGCGAGGGGCCGGCGCCGGCGCGCGGCGCGCCGTTCAGGCCGGGCGGCGCCGTGCCGTTGAGCGCCGCGCCGTTGAGCGGGGCGCCGTTGAGCGCGGGCGGTCCCGCGCCGTTCACGCGCGGCCCACCGGGAACGGCGCCGTCGAGGCCGCCGAACAGGGCGCCGTTCAGGCCGGGCGGCTGCGTGCGGTCGGCGCCGAAGACCGGGCCGGCGCCGTTCACCGAGCCCCGGACCGCGCCGTCCATCGTCCCCTTCATGCCGCGCTTGATCACATCCAGCGCGTCGGGCAGCTCGAACATGTCCCGCAGCTCCTCCTGGCAGCTGGGGCAGTCGGGCAGGTGGCGATCGAACGCCTCGGAGTCCTCCTTGTTGAGGATCCCGAGGATGTAGGCCGCCACCTCGACGTGAGGGGGTGAATCCATCAGACCGGTCACCCCCTCTCCTTCATCGTCTTCTGGAGGGCGCGAAGCGCGTAGTACACCCGGGACTTGACCGTCCCCGGCGGAACTCCCAGCACTTCTGCCGCTTCATTGATCGTACGGTCGTGGAGGTAGGTCTGCACGAGCGCCTCCCGGTGTTCCTCCGAGAGGCTGTACAGGGCCTCCGATACCACCATCGCCGACAGCATCGGCTCGGAGCCGTCGGGGATGGCGACGCTGTCGAGGCGGTCAGGTTCGACCTCCTGCGGGCGTACCGAGCGCTGGCGATGCGCGTCGATGACGATCCTGCGGGCGACGGTCATGAGCCAGGCCCAGAGCAGGCCGGGCTCCCTGTTGAGTTTCCCGGCGTTCCGCCACGCGCGGAAGACCGTCTCTTGGACGACATCCTCTGCCCATTGCTGGTCGCCTCCAGTCAATCTGCGCACATTGCGGAGGAGGGGGCCGCCGAACTCGCGGTAGAGCGTTGTGACCAGTTGCTCTTCGGAGTCGTCGTGCGCCTCCTCCGGTCGGGACCGGACGCTGCGATGACGCTGCACAGGCACATGGTGGCAGCGGATCATCCGTCGCGTGAGGATATTTGGCAACTTCCGTAAAAATCCGAAAATCCCGTCACAACGCATGAACCGATGACGGGACGAAGCCGTACCTCCCCCTGACAGCGCGCCCGAGGGATCACGGGACACGAAAGGGAGAGAGAACCAGGTGAACCGGCTTCAACTCAGGTCGATGCGACTCGTCGAGGTTCTCGCCGCGCTCGCTTTCCTGGTCATCGCCACCATCGCGGTGTTCGCCATCGCGCCGAACGCCATCCTGTCGGCCAGCGGCGCCTCGCCCGGCGACTGGGTCGAGACCGAGTCGGGCCCCCTCGGGCCCGCCGACCGCGACTTCCTGGTCAAGGTGCGCCAGGCAGGGCTCTGGGAGATCCCGACCGGCCAGCAGGCGCAGGACCGCGCCGCGAGCTCCCGGGTCAAGGAGGTCGGCCTGCAGCTCGCCGCCGACCACACCAAGCTCGACGAGCAGGTGCGCGCCCTGGCCGCCAAGCTGAACGTCGCGCTGCCCAGCACGCCCAACGCCGACCAGCAGGGGTGGATGGCCGAGCTGTCAGGCCTGAACGGCGCCGCCTACGACAAGGTGTTCGCCGACCGGCTCCGCGGCGCCCACGGAAAGGTCTTCCAGGTCGTCTCCGTGGTGCGCGCGGGCACGAAGAACTCCGAGATCCGGGCGTTCGCGCAGGTCGCGGTCGATGTGGTGATGAAGCACATGACGCTGCTCGAGAGCACCGGCAAGGTTGACTTCGCCGCCCTGCCGACGCCCCCGCCCCCCTCCCCTAACCCCTCCAAATAGGGGACGGAGGCGACAGCGGTCGCGGCTTCGGCCACCGCGCGACCGCGACCCGGCGCCCGCCGGGCTCCGGAGCCGGCGGCCGATCGGCGGGGGATCCACCTCCCCCTACGCCGATCGGCCGCCTCGGGGTTTCCGCCTCACCCCGGTCCGTAGACGTCCCAGAGCTGGCCGACGAAGAACCTGCCGAACCGGGCCAGCGCGGCGATGCCGTGCGGGCCCTGCGTGTGGAAGCTCTTCAGCGTCGCCGCGAGGTCCATGGGCTGGATGTGCAGCGTGCCGGCGCCCGCCACCTCCGCCTCTCCGTCCTCGCCCTCCGGGACGTGACCCCACATCACGCGTGTGAACAGGGTCGAGGTGTCCAGCCACAGCCGCGTGGCGGGCCCGTGATGGACGTCCTTCCACCCGGCCAGGGTGCGCGGCAGCCCGTCGGCGCCGGTGAACCACAGCCGGTAGCGCATCTCGCGCCGGTCGGGGGCGCCGCCCGAGGTGAACAGGTTGAACCACCCCCGCTCGACCGGGCGCCGGCCCCCCACGAAGTCGGCGTCGACCCATCCCTCGGCCCGGGCCAGGTGCTCGGGTTCGGCCAGGAAGCGGTCCAGGTCCTCGATGGAGATGGTCAGCCGGAACGTGCACCGCCCGCCGTGCGAGCGCTCGGCGAGGTCGCCCGAGCGCGGGTCGTCCACCCCCAGAGCGATGTGGCCGCTCATCTCCTCGCTGAACGACAGCGACGTGCGCTCGCCGTGCCCGGCGGACGCCAGGCCGCGCGCCTCGGCATGCGGGTGCGCGGGCACCCGTCCCGTTCCCACGCTCATGTCAACCTGTCCTTCTTTCCTCTGCCGTGTCGCCACAGGCCGTCGTTCCAGCAGCCGGGTGCTCATGCGGTCGGCCAGCGCCGCGATGGTCAGGGACGGGTTGGCGCCCACAGGGCCCGGCAGGGCGGCGCCGTCGGCGATGAACAGGCCGGGATGGTCGAACACCTCGCCGTAGGCGTCGCAGACGCCCTCGCCGGGATGCCGCCCCATCGGCGCGCCGCCGAGCGGGTGGACCGTGATGATGCGTTTTCCGAGCCAGGAGGGCATGCCCGCGTGCTCGGCGCCGAGCACGTCGGCGATGCGCCGCATCGTCGCGCGCAGCCGGCCGTAGTACTCGTCGCTCGCCTGCTGGTTCCACTCGACGTCCAGCCGGCCGCCGCGCAGCCGCAGCTCACCGTCCGGGACGTCCCTGCCCATGCCGAGCAGAGGCAGAGAGCTGGCCGACAGCTCGCCGCCGCCCAGCAGGCCGGCGACCTCGGCCGACAGGTTGGTGTCACGGGTGACCAGCGCCCGCACGCGCTCGGCGATGAACCGGGCGGCGCGCCCGATCTCGTTGCCGACGTCGGCCCCCTCGACCAGCCAGTCGACGAACGCCGGGTAGCCGCCGTCCTCGATGTAGGCGCCCCGGCCGCTCTCGCGAGGGCCGTCGGCGTCGTCGGCCAGGCGGATCGCGCTGGTGATCACCGGGCCGCGGCTGGCGTCGATCGGCCGCGTGCGGGTGCGGTCCTTGGCCCGCAGCAGGAAGGCCAGCAGGTCGCCGTTGCCCGAGAAGCGCGTGCCCAGCGTGCCGCTGAGCCCCGTGAGCTCGGCGCGGCTCTTCAGCAGCAGGTACGTCGTGCCGTACGTGCCCGCGGCCAGCACCAGCCGGTCGCAGCCGATCGTGCCCGATCCCCGCTTGGGGCGGTGGCGCAGGTAGTCCACCTCGTACCCGCCGCCCGGCCGCGGCCGGATCGCCCGCGCCTGGTGCAGCGTGCGCAGCTCGGCGCCGTGGTGGCGGGCCGCGGAGAGGTAGGTGTGGTCCAGGCTGTTCTTGGACCCGTCGTTGCAGCCGATGTCGCACTCGCCGCACAGCCGGCACGTCCGGCGGGTGACGCCGTGCACGTTGCCGTACGACGGCTCGGCGATGGGCAGGCCGATGCCCGGCTCCGCGCCCCGCTCGGGGGCGAAGCTGATCGCCAGCGGCGGCAGCCGCCACTCGAGGCCGAGCTCGGCGGCGGCGTCCTGCATCGCGCGGGTCTTCGGCACGTCGAAGGCCGGATGGTCCAGCGGGTAGGGCGAGACCTCCAGCATCCGCTCGACCGCGTCGTAGTGCGGGTCCAGGTCGGCCCGCGTCACCGGCCACGACTCGTAGCCGCCCGCGGCGATCTGCTCCTCGTGCACGAACCAGTGCTCGTCCTTGCGGAGCATGACGTTGGCGTAGATCAGCGAGCCGCCGCCCAGGCCGCTCGCCACCACCGAGTCGCAGCCGCCGAAGCTCCACACGTCGTACATGCCGTACAGGCCCTCGCGCGGATCCCAGAAGGCCTTGCCCATCTCGGCGGGGCTGCGCGGGAAGGCGCCGGGCGGGAAGGCGCGGCCCCGTTCGAGCACCACCACCGAGAGCCCCGCCGCCGCCAGCCGGTACGCCGCGACCGCGCCACCGAACCCCGACCCCACGACCACGGCGTCATAGTGTTCAGCCGGCATGGCGCTTGAGGAAGTCGAGGATGTGAGGGAAGACGTCCACGTGGGCGTTCTTGCCGATGAGCGGGTCGATGTGACCGTACCCGGGCAGGACGTGCAGCTCGTGGCGGCCGGGGGCCCGCCTGGACAGGATGTCGTGGCACACAATGTTGGAGTCGGTGAACACGTCGTTGTGCTCGCCGGTCAGGAACAGCACGGGCGTCTCGACGCGGTGCGCGCCGGCCAGGTAGTCGTCGGGCAGCGCCCCGTGGGCGGGGTTGCCGGGGTCGCACTTCACCGCGCGCCCGGCCCGCACCATCTTGTTGATGTGCCGGTAGTAGTTCACATCCGCGGCGCCGTTCAGGTCGGCCAGCCGCTGGTGGACGTGCGTCTGCGGCGCCAGGTTGCCGTGACGGTACATCGCGGGACGGCCGTAGCCCCACATGAAGCTCTGCATGTGGCAGGCCGGCTCGCGGCACTCGGGGTGGAACAGTGAGACCGCCCGGGCCATCAGCCAGCGGCGGGTCAGCGGGGGAGCGTCGTGGAAGCGCGGGTCGATGTAGCACAGGCCGAGGCCGTACTCCAGCAACGCCGGCCCGAACGCGAGCTTGACGCGGGCCCTCGGGTGGACCCGCGGCGTCAGCCCCACGCTGTTGGCCACCATGCTCGTGACGCCGTCGAGCGCCCCGCCGAACAGGCTCATCTGGAACGACACCGACCCCAGGCAGTGCGCGATGACGTGGATCCGCCGTGCCCCAACGTGACGGCGGAGCTCCCTCAAGGCTGCGGGGTGGTCGTGAAGGGCGATGTCGTCCAGAGTCTGCCGCCGGGTCTCCATGTTGTAGGGGAACCGGCCGCTCATGCGGAAGTCCAGCGTCCAGACGTCGCCGAAGCCGCTGTCCAGCAGGAAACTCACCAGATTGCGGTGCTCCGGCATGATGAACATGTCGCTGGAGGAGGTCAGGCCGTGCACCAGCAGCACGACGTCGTCGGACTCCTCGGCGAAGAAGCGCGTGAGCGTCAGGCCGAGCTCGTCCTCGGTGGAGAAGGGGTGCACCGACACCTCGGCGCCCGACACGCCCTCAAGCGTGTACCGGGGAATGCGGTGCTCCATCTCGCCGACCTCCTGTTCGTGACCCGCCCCAACAATGCCAACCCCGCGGGGCGCGCGGCATCGTGGAAACCCCGTACATCCGGCCGCCCCGGCCCGTACCTCGTAGAGAGGCTCCCGGCGGGCGCGGGCCCCTCATGAGCCGCGGTTGAGCTTGGTCGCCACCCCGACGCGCGACCCGACGCCGAGCTTGGCGAAGATGTGCGACAGGTGGGTCTCGACGGTGCGGACGCTGAGGAAGAGCTGCCCGGCGATCTGCTGGTTGGTCAGGCCCTCCACCACCAGGGTGGCGATCTGCAGCTCACGGGGCGACAGCCCGTACGGGGCGGCGCCCGGCGTGCCCTGAACGGCGGTGGCGACGCGCACGCCGTTGCGTCGCTGCTCGCGCATGACCTGCGCCCGCAGCCCGCGCGCGCCGCACGACGCGAACACGGTGGCGGCCTCCTGGAGCCGCTCGCGGGCCAGGTTGCGCTCGCCCGCGTTCCCGTAGGCCAGGCCCGCCAGCAGCAGCGCCCGCCCCGCGTCCACCCTGCGCTCGTGCGCCGACAGCAGGGAGGCGGCCTCGTCGGCGAGCGCCGCGGCGGCGGCCGGCTCCCCGGCCCGCAGCGCGTGGGCGCGGGCGAGCGGGATGAGGCCGGAGAACGCCGGCAGGTCGGGGTGGGCGAGCGCGGCGGCCCGGTCGGCCCACGCGGCGGCCCCCGCCGGGCGGCCGAGGGCGGCCTCGGCGTGGGCGAGCAGCTCGATGCTGGAGACCAGGGTGCCGCGGTCCAGGCGCGAGTCGGCGAACTTGGAGCAGGCGTCCACGATGGCCTCGGCGCCCTCCTCCAGCCGGCCCGCGGTGACCAGGGCCACCCCTCGGGCCTGCCGCGCCATGTCGCCCCACGCCTCGCCCGCGCCGACGCCGGCCTGGACGGCCTCCTCCCCGGCGCGCAGGCCGGCGTCGTGGTCGCCGGTCCACGCGGCGGCCAGGCACAGCTGGGTGAGCGCGAACACCAGTTGCTGGCCGGACTCCAGCATCCGGGCGCCCTCGACCGACTCGTCGATGGTCGCCAGCGCCTCCGGGAGCCGGCCCATGTGCAGCAGGGTCTTGGCCTTGCCGGCGAGCAGGTTGGTCAGGATGTAGGTCTGCCCGCTGGAGCGGGCGACGGCGGCGGCGCGTTCGAAGTGCCGCAGGGCCACCGGGTAGCGGCCCATGTTCGTCTCGGCCCAGCACAGCCAGGCGACGGCGTCCAGCCACTCGGCCAGGTGCTCGTCCAGCGCCGAGGAGATGAGCCGGTCGGCCGCGTCGGCGTGGCGCAGCGCGTCCGGGATGCGCCCGGCCGCGTAGGCGGGCATCGGCCGCAGCGCGGCCACGGCCGCCGCCAGGTCGGGCTGCCAGTCGTCGCCGGAGTCGGGCATGAGGTCCAGGACGGCCTGCGCGGCGCGGAACTCGCCGCGCATCATGCTCTCGGCGACCAGCCGCATCCGCAGGGGGACGGCGATCGCCGCCCGGGGGTCGGGCATGCGGCGCAGCTCGTCCAGCAGCAGGGCCCGCGCCTCGTGCGGCCGGTCGAGCTGGCGTTCCATCAGCGCGCAGATGCGCGCGGCCCTGGCCCGGCGCGCGTGGTCGTCCGGGGGGAGCAGGCGCAGCAGTTCGCGCGCGGTGTCGCGGCCCTCGGTGAGCCGGCCGCTGACGCTCTGGGCCCGGCTCAGCTCCATCAGCAGCTCCAGCCGGTCCTCCAGGGTGGCGGGCTCGTCGGGCATCAGGTCCAGGGCCTTGCGGAACCAGTGCGCGGCGGTGACCGGGGCCTGCGGGGCGACCCTGCGCGCCGCCTCGACCAGGGTGGCGATCGCCCGCCGGTCGCCGAAGGAGCCCGCCCGCTCGAAGTGGTGGGCCTGGACGGTGGCGGGCGCGCCGAGCGTGGCCAGGTGGCCGGCCAGCCGGGCGTGCGCGGCCAGCCGCCAGCCCGGCGCCGAGGACTCGTAGGCGGCCTGCCGCACCAGGGGGTGGCGGAAGCGGAAGCGCCCGGCGGCGGCGGGGCGGACGATGTCGCGGGCTCCCAGCTCGTTGAGGGCCTCCAGCGCGGCGCCCTCGGAGACCTGGGCGGCGACGGCGGCCAGGGCGGGCTCGAACTCGTCGGCGGTCACCGCGGCGGCCTGGGCCACCAGCAGCGAGCGGGGGGACAGGTCGCCGAGCTCGACCTGGAGGGCGGCGCGCACGGTGGGCGGCAGCTCGCCGACGTCCAGCCGGTTCATCCGCGCCAGGGCCTCGAGGTAGAGGGGGTTGCCCCCGCTGGCCTCGTACAGCGCGTGGCCGCGGGTGCGGTTGACGCCCGGGCCGAGCAGCTCCTCGGCTTCGGCGCGGGTCAGCGGGCCGACGGTGACCTGCCTTCCCCGCGCGCCCGCGCCCATGACCAGGGCGGACAGCCGGGGCCCCGCCTGCGCGGGCCGGTAGGCCACCGCGACCAGCACCCTGCCGCGCGGCGGGTGGCGGACCAGGTGGTCCAGGAACTCCACGGAGCTGTCGTCGGCCCAGTGGACGTCGTCCAGGATCAGCGCGAGCCCTCCGGGGTGGGCCAGTTCGTCGATGAGCTGGCGCAGCGCGCGGTAGAGCCGGTAGCGGACCATGCCGCTCTGGTCGGCGTTCTCGTCCTGGTCGGCGCCGTCGTCGGCGTCGGGCATCTTGGCGGCCAGGGCGGGGAACACGGCGGCGAGCCGGCGGGCCTGCGCCGTCCCGAGCCGCTCGCACAGATCATCGCGCCGCGACTCCAGGTGGTCGTCCAGGGCGTCGACGAGCCCGCTGAAGGGCATGATCTGCTCGAACTCGGCGGCCCTGCCGCTCAGCGCGGTGAACCCGAGGCCGGTGGTGAGCGCGGTCAGCTCGGCCAGCAGGCGCGTCTTGCCGGCGCCCGGTTCGCCGACGATGGTGAGGAACTGGAAACCGCGGGTGACGGCCGCGTCGGTCGCCTGGGAGAACGACTTGAGCGCCTCGCGCCGCCCGACGAGCGGGGCCTCTCCGGGTTGGGGCCTGCCGCCGCCCTCTCCGAACGGCGGAGTCTCACCACTGTTCATCTCATGTACCCCACAGCGCGACGGAACACCAGGAACAGCCGCGCCGCAATGCAATTTCGCCGGCAAGTTGACGCGGGACTCGGCTGGAGCCGGGCCTTCATGGTCGAGGGCTCTCTACGCGGATGCCCCCGGACCATGATTTTGGCGTAAAACCGGCTGGTGGCGGGCCGAAAGGGTGGATCAGACCTAATCCGCCCACAATGCACGCGATATGACCTGGTCGGTTACACTTGTGTGGCGATGCCGTCGTCATCCGCGCCTGATTCGCGCCCCTTCGGGCGGCCGAGCGAACGCAGGCCGTCCAATACGACCTCGATGCCCCTCCGCGCCGCGGCCCGCATCAGATCGGGCGGGTCTCCGCGGTCGCGGGCCGCCATGACCGCCTGCTTGACCGCTCCCATGAACGCCCCGACGGCCGCCGCCGCCTCGATCGGGTCGAGCTCGCCCGGGTAGGCGCGCAACAGCGCGCCGGCCAGCTCGCGCTGCACCTCGAACAGCAGGTGCAGCGCACGCGCCTGCAGCGCGGGCACCGACATGATGAGCCGCGTGCGCGCGGTGTGCAGCTCGATGGCGAGCTCGGCCTCCTCGGTGTCGAAGCTCAGCGCCTCGGCCGCGACGCGCAGCAGCAGGTCGGCCACCGGCTCGCCCGGCCGGCGGCTCGCGATGACGGCGAGCGCCCCGTCGACCCGCCTGCGCGTGTCGAAGAAGACCACGTCCTCCTTGCCGGCGAAGTAGCTGAAGAACGTGCGCGTGGAGACCTCGGCCGCGGCGGCGATGTCGGCCAGCGTCGTCTCGTCGTACCCCTGCTGCTCGAACATGCGCACGGCGGTCTCGATGAGCGTGCGGCGGGTGCGCAGCTTCTTGCGCTCCCGGAGTCCTGGACCACCGGCCATGGCGGAACTTTACTGCATCGGCCAAGAAACTTCATCCATTGCAATATCAGAGGAGGTACTGTTTTCTGTGAGCACCGAGAACGACGTCCTGTAACAGTGGTTGTCAATGTCGAGGAGCGCGTTCATGACCCAGGCCGCATCCCAGCCGGTGACCTTCCCGCTGGCCCGCGAGACCCCTCTCGACCCGCCCGCCCCCTTCGGGCGGTGGCGCGAGGAGGACCCCGTCCGCCCCATGCTCTACGCCGACGGCCACGTCGGCTGGCTGGTCACCGGGTACTCCGCCGCGCGCTCGGTCCTCGCCGACCCGCGGTTCAGCACCCGGCTGGAACTGCTGCACCCCCCGATCAACCAGCGGCTGTCCCAGGCCCGCCGGCGTCCGGGCTTCTTCCTGCGGGAGGACCCGCCCGAGCACACCCGCTTCCGCAAGCTGCTGACCGGCCAGTTCACCGTCCGCCGCATGAAGCAGCTCGAACCGAGGATAGAGAAGATCACCGCCGACCGGCTCGACGAGATGGAGCGCCTCGGCCCGCCCGCCGACCTGGTGCAGGCGTTCGCGCTGCCCATCCCGTCCCTGGTGATCTGCGAGCTGCTGGGCGTCCCCTACGACGACCACGAGCGCTTCCAGGGGTACTCCTCCACGCTGCTCAACCTGGACGCCACCCCCGCGCAGGTGCAGGGGGCGCTCGACGACCTGGACGCCTACCTGGGCGAGCTGGTGGCACGCAAGCGCGTCGAGCCGGACGACGCCCTGGTCAGCGGGCTGATCGAGACCGGGCAGCTCACCGACGAGGAGCTCACGGGCGTGGCGATCCTCCTGCTCATCGCCGGCCACGAGACCACGGCCAACATGCTCGCCCTCGGCACCTACACGCTGCTGCGCAACCCCGACCAGCTCGCCGCGCTCCGCGAGGACCCCTCACTGGCCGACGGCACCGTCGAGGAGCTGCTGCGCTACCTGACCATCGTCCACCTCGGCCCCGTCCGGGCGGCCCTCGAGGACGTCGAGCTGGCCGGCCACCTGATCAAGGCGGGGGAGGCCGTGACCCTGTCGCTCGCCGCGGGCAACCGTGATCCCGAGCGCTTCGAGGACCCCGATAAGCTGGACATCAGACGGCAGGCCATGGGGCATCTCGCCTTCGGCCACGGTGTCCACCAGTGCCTGGGACAGCAGCTCGCCCGCATCGAGATGCGCATCGGATACCCGGCCCTGCTGCGGCGCTTCCCCGGCCTGCGGCTCGCCGTACCGGCCGACGATGTGGCGATGCGGTCGAACATGGCGATCTACGGCGTGCACCGGTTGCCGGTGGCCTGGTAGGAGGAACACCGCTCATGCTGATCAAAGCGGATACCGAGCGCTGCATCGGAGCCGGCATGTGCGCCCTGACCGCGCCCAAGGTCTTCGACCAGAGCGAGGACGACGGCACGGTTCTGCTGCTGGCGGAGGAGCCGGCCGCCGAGGACGAGGCGGCCGCCCGCCGCGCGGTGCAGGTCTGCCCGTCCGGCGCGCTGTTCATCGCCTGAACGATTCCCTGCACCCGGCCCCGTCGTCCGGGTGCGCCTTTCACGTGTGACACCCGGGTGTGTCGTCCGGGGCGGGCGGCCGGGTCAGACCGGCGTTCCGTCCCCGGGCGAGGCACGGGGGACGCCCAGCGCGAGCACGGCGGTGTCGTCGTCGAGGCCCGCACCGAAGCCTTCCAGCAGGGCCACCACCGCCTCGACCACGGCCGGGGCCGGCGCGGGCGCCAGCTCCGCGGCGAAGGACAGCAGCGCGTCCGAGCCGAAGCGCTCCCTGCCCGGCCCGGGGCGCGCCTCGATGGCCCCGTCGGTGTAGAGCAGCAGCGTGTCGCCCGGCCGCAGGCGCGCCTCCACCGTGACGAACACGGGGGAGGGGATGATGCCGACCAGCATGCCACCGGTGGTGTCCAGATGCCGCGCCCCGCCGTCCGCGCCCAGCAGCAGCGCCGGCGGGTGGCCGCCGGCGGCCAGGGTGAGGGCGAAGCCGTCCTCGTCCGGGGCGAGAGTGCCGACGATCAGCGTGCAGTAGCGCGGCGCCGGATGGGCCGCCTGCCCGTCCCGCAGGACGGTGTCCAGGGACCTCAGCATGCTCTCCGGTCCGGGATCGTGCAGCGCGGCGGCGCGCAGCGTGTAGCGGGTCAGCGAGGTGACCGCCGCCGCCTCCGGACCCTTGCCGCACACGTCCCCGAGGAAGAAGCACCAGCGCCCGTCGCCCAGCGGGAACAGGTCGTAGAAGTCGCCGCCCAGATTGTCGGGCGAGGCCGTGTGGTAGTGCGCGACCGCCTCCAGCCCCGGCACCCGCGGCAGCGACGGCGGCAGCAGGCTGCGCTGGAGCGTGGCGACCACGTTCTGCAGCCGCTCGCGGTCGCGCTCGGCGTCCTGGCGGGCGCGCAGCAGCTCGCGCTCGTAGGCCCGGCGGTCGCGGGCGTCGAACACCGTGGTCCTGATCAGCAGGGGCGCGCCGTCGGCGCCGGTCTTCACCGTCGAGGTGACCAGGACGGGCAGCCGCTCGCCGCTCGCCGTCCTCATCTCCAGGGCGATGCCGCCGACCTCGCCCTGCATGCGCAGCAGCGGCGCGAAGTGGGTCTCGTGGTACATCCGCCCGCCGACGGTCAGCAGGTCGGAGAACGACATCCGGCCCACCACCTGGTCGCGCTCGTGACCGAGCCAGCCCAGCAGTGTCTGGTTGATCTTGGCGATCCGCCCGTCGAGGAGCGTGGACAGATAGCCGCAGGGGGCGTTCTCGTAGAGATCCTCGGCGCTGTCCTCCAGCAGCGCCGCGAAAGCCGCGTCCGTCGGCCGGGACCTCTGCATCAGGCTCGGGCGAAGTCGGCGATCACCGCGGCCGTGGCCTCGGGCGCGCTCAGTTGCGGGCAGTGGCCGGTCGCCCGGAGCGTGACCAGGCGGCTGCCGGGGATCGCCGCGTGCGTGTACGCGCCGACCTCGCGTGGGGCGATCACGTCCTGATCGCACTCCACGATCAGTGTCGGCGTCCTCACCGCCGGCAGATCGGCCCGGCTGTCGGACAGGAAGGTGGCGCGCGCGAACACCCGGGCGATGGCCGGGTCGGTGCGGCAGAACGCGCCGGCGAGCTCCTCGCCCAGCTCCGGACGCTCGGGGTTGCCCATGATGACCGGCGCCATGGCCGCCGACCAGCCCAGGTAGTTGTCCTCCAGCGATTCGAGCAGCTCGTCGATGTCGGCGGCGCTGAACCCGCCCCGGTAGTCCCCGTCGTCGATGTAGCGCGGCGAGGGCACCAGCAGCACGAGCCCGCCGAACCGCCCGGGCTCGCGCGTCGCGGCCAGCACTCCGACCATCGAGCTCACCGAGTGGCCCACGAACGTCACGTCGCGAAGGTCGAGCTCCTGGCAGATGTCCAGAACGTCCTGGGCGTAGCCGTCGAGCGAGCCGTAGCGGTCCTCGTTCCAGGCCGACAGGTCCGACCGGCCCGAACCCACGTAGTCGAACAGCACGACCTGGAACTCCTCGGCCAGGGCGGGCGCCACCAGCCGCCAGAGGTTCTGGTCGCAGCCGAAGCCGTGCGCCAGCATCAGCACCGGGGCCCCGCGACGTCCCGTGACCACGACGTTGTTCCTGCTGCGGATGTCCATCCGGCTATCGTCTCATCTACCGCGAATCACGCGTATCGGCGAGCGAGACGGGCGTTCGAGCGGCCGGCGGATCCGCGGCGGTCACGGCATCGGCATCCGGGTTCCGTCGGCCGGCATCTAGTGTCCCTCGGACATGGTGTGATCCTGCGGCATGGGCTCCCCGGACGGCATCGTGTGCCCGCCCGTCCGCACGGTGCCGCCGAGCGTCACGCGGAAGGGCTCGAGCATCTCCGGGGTGTTGCCCAGGACGATCCAGCGGGTGCCGACCAGGTACGCGCCGCCGTAGCTCAGCGCGTCGTCCAGCCACTCCTGCTTGCCCTTCTCCGTGGCGAACGTCGTGACCGAGTACTGGCCCCGCGCCGTCTTGCACATCCCCTGCCGCAGCTCCTGGGCGTCGACCTGCAACTGCGGGCTCACGCACCCCGTGCGGGCGGCGATCTGCTCGACGGTGGGCGGGGCGCCGACGGCGGCCCGCGCGCCCCCGCACCCGGTCAGCAGGCACCCGGCCAGAACGGTCCAGAGGGCCAGCGCCGCCGCGCGGCCGGGCCGGGCGCGGCGGCCAACCGGCTGCCCGGGCTCACCGTGTCGGCCTGGCTCGGTGTGCCCGCCGCGTGCGGGCGCCGGCCCGGGCGTCACGGCGCGGCCGTCTCGATGTTCCCGCCGACCTTCTCGCTGAAGGACTGCAACACGCCCGGGTCGTTGCCCGCGATCACCCACCGGGTGCCCACCAGGTAGTTGCCGCCCCACTTCTTGGCCTCCTCCAGCCAGTCGTTCTTGCCCTTGTCCGTGGCGAACGTCGTCACGGTGTACTGGCCCTTGTCGGTCTTGCACACCCCCTGGCGCAGCTCCTCGGCATCGGTCTGCACCTGAGGCTTCTTACAGCCGGTCTTGGTGGCGAGCTGCTTCAGCGTGGCGGGCGGCCCCGCGTCCGCCGCCGGGGCGGCCGCCGCGGCGGGGGCGGCCTGCCCGCCGGAGGCCCCGCCGCCGCATCCCGTGGCGAGGCCGAGCGCGAGAACGCACCCGAGTACGGCGCTCGCGCGCGTCGTCACCTGCGTGCCGAGGCTTGGGCGTCCCATGGCAGTTCTCCCATTCACTGTGCCGTGTCACTGTGCCGTGCGAAAGTCACCGTCAGCGGGTACGCGGCGCGCGGCCGTCCGGTTCACCCGGGTTCGCACGGGTCCGGCGGGGCCGAAGAAATTCGGAAAGTTTCTTCGCCGTACGTCGAACTCTCCCGCGCCTCCGCCCGTACCTCGTGCCGATGGGGCACCAACCAATGCCGCCATGAGCACGTACTCCGGGAGGAGTTCTAGTAATGGGAATTCAGCACAGACGGCGGTTCAGGCCCGTCCTGAGTTTGCTTGCCCTAGGTGGGGCGGGGGTCGGCCTCGTTCTGGCGAGCCTGTCCCCGGCTGGGCAGGTGCCGGGCCGGGACGCGCCGCTTTCGGCCTCCGCCGTCAGCGCCGCCTCACGCCTCGCCGGCACCACCGCCGCCCCGACGGTGAACTGCCCGTCGGTCGCGGACGAGCTTCCCGACGTTCCGGCGTCGGCGGCCGACGAGGTGCGGCGCAACCTCGCGCTGCTCGACTCGCAGATCGCCGAGGCGAACAAGCGGCTGGTCGCCACCCAAGGGCAGGGCGGCAATGATTTCGTGCGAAACGCCATCCTGAACCCGTTGAAGTCCAAGCGCCTTGCCACCGTGGAACGCATCGCCGGGGCCATCGGCCGGGTCGCCCAGCGTCCCGAGGGCCTTGAGAACCTGGCCGGCTGCGCCGTGCGCACCGGTTCCGCGAGCGCCGGTCAGGCCGCCGCGACCCCCGAGCCCTCCGCCTCCGGAGGGGCGTCGGACCAGCCGTCCGACCAGGGCGCCGGACAGGGCCAGGACGCCGCCGACCCCTCCGCCTCCGCCTCCGCCGACCCGAGCGCTTCGGCCGGCGCCCGCTCCGGGAACTCGGCCAGGCGCACGGTCGACTGCCCGTCGGTGGCCGACAAGCTCCCCGAGGTCCCCTCGGCCGCCCAGCGGGAGGTCCAGCGCAACCTCACCCTGCTCGACCGGCAGATCGGCCAGGCCAACCAGATCCTGGCGCGCCTCGGCTCCCGTGCCGGCAACGCCGGTGTGGTGCGCAACGCGGTGCTGAACCCGCTGAGGATCGGCCGCTCGATCGTCATCAACCGCATCGCCACCGCGCTGCGGCGCGCCGGGGCGCAGGCCACCGGCCTGTCGGGGCTGGCCACCTGCACCGTTCAGAACGGCGCGGGCGGCGGCGGGCAGACGCCTTCCCCCGAACCGTCGGCCTCCCCGACCGGCGACCCCTCGGCGTCCCCCCCGCCCGGCGGCGGCGACCCCTCGGCGAGCCCGTCGGCCTCCCCCTCGGCCAGCGCCTCGCCGCCCGGCGGCGCGACCGGCCCCTCGCCCGACGACTTCGTCGACATCCGTCGCGTGCAGCCCAACGTGAACCGGCCCGCCGACGGGGCGAACGCCTCGCGGGGCACCTTCTCCTCCCGCTGCGGGCGCAACGAGAACGGCCACTTCAACTCCGACAACGTCATCGTCGCCCCCGGGGTCACCAACGGCGCCCACCACGTGCACGACTACGTCGGCAACCTCGACACCAGCGGCTTCTCGACCAACGACAGCCTGCAGGCCGCAGGCACGACCTGCTCCAACGGTGACAAGTCCACCCACTACTGGCCGGTCGTACGCCTGCAGAACCAGCGGGGCAACGACGCCGACAAGGCCGGCGGCGGCCTGGACGGCAACGTGGGCCGCATCGTCCGCCCGGCGTCGGTCTCCATCACCTTCCGCGGCAACCCGACCAGCAAGGTCGTCGCGATGCCGCTGTTCCTGCGCATCATCACCGGTGACGCCAAGTCGTTCACCAACGGCCCGACCAACGCCAACGCGAGCTGGTCGTGCACCGGGTTCGAGAACCGGCAGCTGAAGGACAAGTACCCGATCTGCCCGCGCGGCAGCCAGGTGGTGCGGACCTTCAAGTTCCAGAGCTGCTGGGACGGCAAGAACATCGACAGCGCCAACCACCGCACCCACGTGGCCTTCGCCGCGGCCGACGGCTCGTGCGCGAACGGCTTCCAGGCCATCCCTGCCCTGGAGCAGCGCATCACCTACAACGTGCCGCCGGGCCCGGGCTTCGCCGTGGACAGCTTCCCCGAGCAGCTGCACAAGCCGATCACCGACCACGGCGACTTCATCAACGTGATGTCGGAGGCACTGATGAAGCGGGCGGTCGACTGCATCAACGCCGGCAGGCGCTGCTGACCCCTCCCCGCTCCGGCCACCGCCGAGGCGGCACGTGAAACGCCGCCCCGCGAGATGTCTCTCGCGGGGCGGCGCTTCGCTGGTGACGGGTCCGCCCGTCGCGGCGGTCCCGCTCGCGGTCCTTGGAAGGGATCCGCGGACGGGGGCCTGTGGCGGCCCCTAGTAGTAATCGTCGTCGTCGTCGTCCCAGTCGTCATCGTCGTCGTCGTAGTCGCCGCCCCGGGTGAGGCCGGGAGCCGCTGCCGCGAGGAGGGCTGCCGTGAGCAGGACACCGGTGGCGATGAGTCGTCTGAGCATGAGAATCACTCCGTAACCAGATTCTTCTGTGACCCTGAGGGACGGTGCCCTCGGCCTGCGGAGCGTCGCGATGGGTTTCCCGGGATACGCCAGTA
This sequence comes from Sphaerisporangium sp. NPDC004334, assembly GCF_053602655.1. NCBI lineage: Bacteria > Bacillati > Actinomycetota > Actinomycetes > Streptosporangiales > Streptosporangiaceae > Sphaerisporangium > Sphaerisporangium sp. NPDC004334. Next base: position 45,985 of record NZ_JBSGDZ010000012.1, on the reverse strand, counting down.
CGGCGCGGTACAAGACTCACCTAACCATGACATCTCGGACAGGTCACCCGAGCGGAGGCAAATCCGCAGCATGGGTTCGGGCAAAGGCCGAGACCGTCCCGCGCCGCGCCGGCGACACGCCGTACGACACGCCGTCCACCGGCTCCTCGGCCGGTTGACCTGCGCGGACACCGGGCACGTGCCGAGCAGCGGCCCGCCGTCAGCGGCGGCGGCCGGCACGACGCACGTGAGGAGCCCACGCGGCCATGCAGCCCTTGAAACCCGCCAAGCGCACCCACCCTGACCAGACCGGCGCCCCGCGGTCCCCGGCGGTCGCCGGCCCCGCCGAGGACGCGGGACCGGCGCCCGCCCCGCCCCGGCTGCCCGAGGCCCGCGGGCCGCTCAGCGCGTTCCTGTTCGGGCGGCTGGCCGGCGCCCCCCGCGAGCTGGAGGAGGTCGCCGTCGACTCCGGCGAGCCCGCCCTGCACGACGAGGACCTCCAGATCGCCCTGTACACCTGCTACGAGCTGCACTACCAGGGCTTCGACGGCGTCGACGAGCGGTGGGAGTGGCACCCGTCGCTGCTGCGGCTGCGCGCGCGGCTGGAGCGGCGGCTGGAGGAGGGCCTGGCGGACGCCGTGCCCCGCCCCGCCCCGGTGCGCGCCCAGCGCGTCCCGGCGGCGCTGGCCGAACTGACGGCCGGCGGCGACGGGGACTCCCTGCTCGCCGACCACCTCGCGCACGACGCCGGGCCCGAGCGGTTCCGCGAGTTCGTCGTCCACCGCTCGGTCTACCAGCTCAAGGAGGCCGACCCGCACACCTGGGCCATCCCGCGCCTGCGCGGGCGGGCCAAGGCCGCGCTGGTGGAGATCCAGGCCGACGAGTACGGCGGCGGGCGCCGCGAGCGCATGCACGCCGAGCTGTACCGGGCCACCATGCGCGGCCTCGGCCTGTGCGACGACTACGGGCACTACGTCGACCGCGTCCCCGCGATCACCCTGGCGGCCCTGGCCACGATGTCGCTGTTCGGGCTGCACCGGCGGCACCGGGGCGCGCTGCTCGGCCACCTGGCGGCCCTGGAGATGACCTCGTCGCAGCCCAACGCCAAATACGCCCGCGGGCTGCGGCGCCTGGGCGCCGACGCCGCCACGGCCCGCTTCTACGACGAGCACGTGCAGGCCGACGCCGTCCACGAGCAGCTCGCCGCGCACGACATGTGCGGCGCGTTCGCCGCCGCCCACCCGTCTCTGGCGGGGGAGGTGCTGTTCGGCGCCGCCTGCTGCCTGGCGCTCGAGCGGCTGTTCGCCCGCCACCTGCTCGGCCGCTGGGAGGCGGGGGAGAGCTCGCTGCGCGGCGGTGAGCCTTTGTGAGGGGCCTGGACTACGTGCTGCCGCTGCGCTGGTCCCGCGACGACGGGCTCGGCGAGCTGACCGCCTACCTGCGCCGCGTCTCGCAGCACGCGCGGGTGGTCGTGGTGGACGGCTCGCCGCCGGAGCTGTTCGAGCGGCACGCGCGGGCGTGGCGGGGCGTGGCCGCGGTGCACGTGCGGCCCGACCCCGGCCTGGACTTCCTCAACGGCAAGGTCGACGGGGTCACCACGGGGATGCGGCGGGCGCGCTCCGAGCGCGTCGTCATCGCCGACGACGACGTGCGCTACGACGCCCTCTCCCTGGCCAGGGTGCGCGACCTGCTCGGCGAGGCCGACCTGGTGCGCCCGCACAACTATTACCGGCCGTTGCCCTGGCGCGCCCGGTGGGACACCGCCCGCACGCTGCTCAACCGCGCCTTCGGGGCCGACTATCCCGGCACCTTCGGCGTGCGCCGCTCGACGTTCCTGCGGATGGGCGGCTACGACGGCGACGTGCTGTTCGAGAACCTGGAGCTGATCCGCACGGTCCGCGCGCACGGCGGCCGTGAGCTGCGCCCGCGCGACCTGTTCGTCCGGCGCCTGCCGCCCGGCCCGGGGCGGTTTCGCGCGCAGCGGGTCTGGCAGGCCTACGACGACCTGGCACAACCCGCCCGCATGGCCCTGTTCCTCGCCGTCCTGCCGGCACTCGGAGCCGCGCTGCTGCTCGGCCGCCACCGGGCGGCCCTGGCGGGCGCCTTCGTCGTGGTGCTGCTGGCCGAGACCGGCCGGCGCCGCGGCGGCGGGGGGCGCGTCTACCCGTTCACCAGCGCGCTGCTGGCCCCCGGCTGGGTGCTCGAACGGGGCGTGTGCAGCTGGCTCGCGCTCGCCGCCCGCGTCACCGGCAGAGGGATCCCGTACTGGGGCAGGCGCATCCACCTGGCGGCCCACTCGGCGCGCCGGCTGCGCCGGGTCAGCCGGGCCGCTGCGGCTCGGTCCCGGTGCGGAAGCGCGCGGCCTTGTGCGACCCGTCACAGAACGGCTTGACCGACGAGCGGCCGCAGCGGCACAGCGCCACGGTGGCCCGTCCGGGGTCGATGAGGCGCCCGTCCTGGGTGAGCAGGGTGAACGGGCCGCGCACCAGCAGCGGGCCGTTCTCGCAGGCCGTCACCGTGACCTCCTCGGCCGCCGCGGGTGGGCCGTCGTGCTCGCGCGGGCGGCCCTCCTCGGAGCGCGCCACGCCCGGTTCGCCGGTCTCATCCCGCACGATGCGACCATGCCCGGCCGGTACGCCCGGAAAACAACGGCCCCGGTCGTCCGGGAGCAGCGCAAACCGCTTGACGTGAACATATGTTCAGGTTTTAGGCTCACCGGTGGGTCACCGGCCGGAGGATCGCGGACGGCGACGTCCGGTGACCTCTTTCGCGACGCGGCCCGGCGCGGCGCGGCGACACACGGGGGTTCTTGTGAGCATGGAAATGACGGCGTGGCATTCGCTCTACAGCGCGATGCACGCCAAAGACCGGCGGCCCTTCTCCAGGGCCACATTACGGCGCATCACCTCTTTCGCCCGGCCACGCCGCCGCATGCTGGGATTCTTCCTGCTGCTCAGCGTGGCGTCGGCGGTGCTCGCGGTCGCCTCGCCCGTGCTGGCCGGGCGGGTCGTCGACGCGATCGTGCACCGGGCGGCCTTCGAGAGCGTCGTGACGATGGCCGGGCTCATCGCCGTCATCGCGCTGCTGGACGCCGGGCTCGGCCTGCTCACCCGCTGGCTGTCGGCGAGCATCGGCGAGGGCCTCATCCTCGACCTGCGCACCGCCGTGTTCGACCACGTGCAGCGCATGCCGGTCGCCTTCTTCACCCGCACCCGCACCGGCGCGCTGGTCAGCCGGCTGAACAACGACGTCATCGGCGCCCAGCGCGCCTTCAGCAACACCCTGTCGGGCGTGGTCGGCAACCTGGTGACGCTCCTGCTGACCCTGGTCGTCATGATCGGCCTGTCCTGGCAGATCACCCTGCTCGCGCTGGTGCTGCTGCCCGTCTTCGTCGTCCCCGCGCGGCGCATGGGCTCGCGGCTGGCCCGCCTGGAGCGCGAGGCCGCCGACCACAACTCGCGGATGAGCACCCAGATGACCGAGCGCTTCTCGGCGCCCGGCGCGACGCTGATCAAGCTGTTCGGCCGGCCCGCCGCCGAGTCCGCCGAGTTCGCCCAGCGGGCCCGCCGGGTGCGCGACATCGGCGTGCGCACGGCCATGGTGCAGTCGGTGTTCGTCACCGCGCTGACCCTGGTCTCCGCGCTCGCGCTCGCCGTGGTCTACGGCCTGGGCGGCTTCTACTCGCTGCGCGGCCAGCTCGAACCGGGCAACGTCGTCGCCCTCGCCCTGCTGCTCACCCGCCTGTACGCGCCGCTCACCGCCCTGGCCGGCGCCCGCGTCGAGGTGATGAGCGCCCTGGTCAGCTTCGAGCGGGTCTTCGAGGTGCTCGACCTCAAGCCGCTGATCGTCGAGCGGCCGGGCGCGCGCGCCGTCCCGGACGGGCCGGTGTCGGTGGAGGTGGACGGCGTGAGCTTCGCCTACCCCTCCGCCGACAAGGTGTCGCTCGCCTCCCTGGAGGAGGTCGCGACCCTGGACACCCGGGGCGGCGTCGAGGTGCTGCACGAGGTGTCCTTCCGCGCCGAGCCGGGCCGCATGGTCGCGCTGGTCGGCTCCTCGGGGGCGGGCAAGTCCACGATCGCCCAGCTCCTCACACGGCTGTACGACGTCGACGCGGGCGCCGTGCGGCTTGCGGGGGTGGACGTGCGCGACCTGACGGCCGAGTCGCTGCGCGAGACGCTCGGCATGGTCACCCAGGACGGGCACCTGTTCCACGAGTCCGTGCGCGCCAACCTGCTGCTCGCCCGGCCCGAGGCCACCGAGGAGGAGCTGTGGGAGGTCCTGCGCCGCGCCCGCCTGGAGGAACTGGTCGCCGGGCTGCCCGACGGGCTGGACACCATCGTGGGGGAGCGTGGCTACCGCCTCTCCGGCGGTGAGCGCCAGCGGCTGACCATCGCCCGCCTGCTCCTGGCCCGCCCTCGGGTGGTGATCCTCGACGAGGCCACCGCCCACCTTGACTCCACCTCGGAGGCGGCGGTGCAGGAGGCGCTGGGAGAGGCGCTGGCCGGCCGGACGGCCGTGGTCATCGCCCACCGGCTGTCCACCATCAGGGCCGCCGACCTGATCCTGGTCATCGAGGACGGCAGGGTGGTCGAGCGCGGCGCCCACGACGAGCTGCTCGCCGCCGGCGGGCGCTACGAGGAGCTGTACCGCACCCAGTTCGACGAGCGGAGCGCCGCCGAGACGCTCCGCTGACCGCCGCGCCCCGTGCCCCCGCCCCGGGGGCGGTCATCGGCCGTCCGCGGGGCGATCGGCCGGGCTCGCCTCGGGGCGGTCACCGGCCGCCCCGGCCGGGGGGATCGCCGGCCGTTCCGCCTGGGGGTCACCAGTCGCCGCCGTCGCCGCCGTCACCGTCGAAGAAGTCGCCGATCTCGTCGATCGCCTCGGCCGCCACGATGCCGCCGATGACGCCGGCGGCGCCGGCCGCCGCCACCGCGCCCCAGCCCGGCCCGTCGTGGTGGTCGCGGTGGTGCCCGTAGTGCCCGCCGTGGCCGTGGGGGTCGCCCTGGTGCCAGTACTGGCCGCCGTACGTGCCGTGTCCACCGTGTCCGCCATGTCCGCCGTGTCCGCTGTACCCGCTGTGTCCGGCCGTGTGGCGGCCGTTCGCCACGCCGTCCAGCCAGCGTCCGATCTCGGCGGCCCAGTCGATGCGCGCCGCCTGCTCGTGGGTGGCCTGGAAGCGGCCGATGGCGTCGTGGCCGGGCTGGAACAGGCGGGCGCGCTTGTCGGCCTCCAGCACCACCACCAGCCCCGCCGGGTCGGCGACGAAGGTCAGCTCGACCTCGTTGACGCGGCCGGCCCAGGCCGCGGGCGGGTGGAACTCGATCTCCTGGAAGAACGGCAGCCGCTGGTGGACGCCGTGCAGCCGCCCGGCCTCCAGGTCGGCGCTCTTGAGGTGGAAGCCGAGCCGGGCGAAGGCGCGCAGGACCTCCTCCTGTGAGGGCAGCGGGACGACCGAGATCGGGTCCAGGTCGCCCTTGTCGACGGCCTTGGCGACCGACAGCTCGGTGCGCACGCCGACGAACGCGCCGTGCGGGCGCGTGCCGTTGACCTCGGTGACGGGCGTCTCCCAGGGCAGGGGCATCTGGAAGGGAATGGTGCGCAGCTCCCCCTCGCGCAGGTGGAAGGGGCCGCAGACCCGCGCGCCGAAGAACTCGGCCGTGCCGGTGTGCTCGGAGTCCCCCGACTCGACCTCCACGCGGGCGACCAGCGACAGGGAGACGTACTCGATGTCGGAGGGGAAGTCGCCGCCCTTGACCCGCACCTCACCGGTCAGCGTGCCGCCCGGCCGCACCCGCGTGGTGGACAGCACCGTGTCGACCGAGGGGCCCCCGACTCCCAGCGCTCCCAGCATCCGTTTGAAGACCACGGTTTCCTCTCTGGCCGTGCCTGTATGACCTGACCGCACGGGAAACGATCGGCCCCCGGCGCCGGTTCCCGAAGGCGGAGGACGGCCGGCGTGGCGGCGGGGCGGAGGTCACGCCGGTACGCCGATCATGGAGAGCGGTTTCCCCGCGACCCGGTCACGTGCCGGTTTCGTCCCGGATGGTCGATGACCAGGGCGGTTCCGGGCGTGTTTCCAAATCGTCAACATTGGAGTGTTGACAACTTCTCCCAATCCAGACAGTCTCGGTCAGGAGAGCGCTCTCCAGCCCCCGCCGCCAGGACGGGCGGCGGACACCCCCTGCGACAAGGAGAGGGCCGTGCATCCACCCCGCACCCCCGCCGGGTCCCTCCCGGACCGGCTCGACGCCTCCATGCTCGCGCTCCACCTGCGGTTCGAGGGCCTCCCGCGGTTTCCCGTGCTCCCGGCGAAGCCGCTCCCGCGTACGGCGACACCAGCGGCCCCGGCCGTGGTCGCGAAGATCTGAGGGGATTGCAGTGCGTATACAGAAGTTCGGTTACCTGGCGATCGCGGGCGTCGTGCTCGCGGCGGCCGCGGCGTGCGGCGGTGGCGACGGCGACGGCGGAAGCGCGGGCGGCGCGACCGCCGGCTCCGGATCGGGCGCCGGCAAGACGCTGACCTACTGGGCCTCCAACCAGGGCCCCAGCCTGGAGGCCGACAAGTCGATCCTGCAGCCCGAACTGGACAAGTTCCAGCAGCAGACCGGCATCAAGGTCAACGTCGAGGTGGTCCCCTGGGCGGACCTGCTCAACCGCATCCTGGCGGCCACCACCTCCGGCAAGGGCCCGGACGTGGTCAACATCGGCAACACCTGGTCGGCCTCGCTGCAGGCCACCGGCGCCTTCCTGCCCTTCGACGACACGCTGCTGTCGGGTCTCGGCGGCAGGCAGCGCTTCCTCGGCCCCAGCCTCGCCGCGACCGGCGCCCCCGGCAAGCCGCCGGTGGGCGTGCCGATCTACGGCATGACCTACGGGCTCTTCTACAACAAGAAGATGTTCAAGGACGCCGGCATCGACAAGCCGCCGGCGACGTGGGACGAGCTGATCGCCGACGGCAAGAAGCTCACCAAGGGCGGCAAGTGGGGCCTCGCGGTGGAGGGCGCCAGCGTCAGCGAGAACTCCCACCACGCCTTCGTGTTCACCCAGCAGCACGGCGGCGAGCTGTTCGGCCCCGACGGCAAGCCGCAGTTCGACTCGCCCCAGAACGTCGCGGGCATCAAGCAGTACCTCGACCTGATGGCCGTGCACAAGATCGTCAACCCGAGCAACGCCGAGTACGGCAACGGCACCGAGGCCGTGCAGGACTTCCTCAACGGCAAGGCCGGCATGCTGATGTGGCAGTCGATCGCCTCCAACATCAAGGCGAGCGACATGTCCGAGGACGACATCGGCCTGGCCCCGATCCCGCTGCCGGACCCGAGCGCGGGCGGCAAGCAGGTCAACGGCATGGTCGCGGGCATCAACCTGTCGGTGTTCAACTTCACCAAGGACAAGGACAGCGCGCTGAAGTTCGTCAAGTTCATGACCAGCCCGGAGGAGCAGAAGCTGCTCAACAAGACCTACGGCTCGCTGCCCACGGTCACCGACGGCTACGACGACCCGGCGTTCCAGACCGACACCATCAAGACCTTCCAGCAGATCCTGGCCACCACCGCCGCGCCGCTGCCCCAGGTGCCCGAGGAGAGCCAGTTCGAGACCCTGGTCGGCACGGCCATGAACCAGCTCTGGGCGGACGCCGCCGGCGGCAAGCCGATCAGCGACGACTCCGTCAAGGCCAAGCTGACCCAGGCCAACCAGCAGGTCCAGCCGGGCAGCTGACCAAGGCGCCCCCGAGACACCTGCGGCCATGCCGGAGCCGGGACGGGCACGCCGATCGGACGCCGATCGCCGCCCGCCCGGCTCCGCCCGTCACCCTCGCCTCCCGGCCGCCGGCCGGCCGGGCGGCGCGGCGACAGCGGACGACGAACCACCATGCGACGCCGAGAACGACCGGCCCTGCCGAACCGAGAAGGAACAGATGGTCGCGCGCACCACGCCTCACCATGACGAGCGGCGGACGGCCGCGACGGCGCACGGCGGGCCGCGTCCGCCGGGAGCCGGGCGGCGGGCCGCCGCCGGGCTCCTCGCACGGCTGCGCCGCGCCGGCCTGCCGTACCTGCTGATCCTCCCGGCGATCCTGCTCGAACTGCTGATCCACGTCATCCCCATGCTGGTCGGCGCCTGGATGAGCTTCCTGCGGCTGACGCAGTTCTTCATCAGGAACTGGTCGGCCGCCCCTTTCGCGGGCCTGGCGAACTACAAGGTCGCCGTCGACGTCGACTCCGCGGTGGGCGCCGCGCTGCTGCACTCGTTCCTGGTCACGGTGGTGTTCACGGTGCTGGCGGTCGGGCTGTCGTGGCTGTTCGGCACGGCGGGGGCCGTGCTGATGCAGGGCGCCTTCCGCGGGCGGGGCCTGCTGCGCACCCTGTTCCTGGTGCCGTACGCGCTGCCCGTCTACGCCGGCGTGATCACCTGGAGCTTCATGTTCCAGCGGGACACCGGCCTGGTCAACCACGTCCTGGTCGACCAGCTCCACCTGTTCGGCGACCGCCCGTTCTGGCTGATCGGCGGCAACAGCTTCGCCGCCGTGGTCGTGGTGTGCGTCTGGCGCACCTGGCCGTTCGCCTTCCTGATCCTCATGGCGGGGCTGCAGAACATCGACAACGACCTGTACGAGGCCTCGGCCATCGACGGCGCCGGATGGTGGCGGCAACTGCGCTCGATCACCATGCCCATGCTGCGTCCGGTGAACCAGGTGCTGCTGCTGGTGCTGTTCCTGTGGACCTTCAACGACTTCAACACCCCGTACGTGCTGTTCGGGAAGGCGGCCCCGCCGCAGGCGGACCTGATCTCGGTGCACATCTACCAGAGCTCTTTCATCACCTGGAACTTCGGCTCCGGCTCGGCGATGTCGGTCCTGCTGCTGCTGTTCCTGCTGCTGGTGACCGCGGTCTACCTGGTGACGACCTCCCGGAGGAAGAGCGATGCGTGAGCCCCGATGGCTGCCCTGGGTGCGCTGGACCGTCCTCGGCCTGCTCGCCCTGTTCACCCTGCTGCCGCTCTACGTGATGGTGAGCTCCTCGCTCAAGCCGTTGCGCGACGTGCAGAGCGGGTTCGACTGGATCCCCTCGACCCTCACCCTGCGGCCCTTCCATGACATCTGGCAGACGGTGCCGCTGGGCCGGTACTTCGTCAACAGCCTGGTCGTGGCGTCCATCTCGGCGGTGGCGTCGGTGACGGTGGCGATCTTCGCCGCGTACGCCGTCAGCCGCTACCGCTTCGCCGGTCGCCGGATCTTCACCGTCACCGTGCTGTCGACGCAGATGTTCCCCGGCATCTTGTTCCTGCTGCCGCTGTTCATGATCTTTGTGAACCTCGGGCACGCGACCGGCCTGGAGCTGTACGGCACCCGCACCGGGCTGATCGTCACCTACCTGACCTTCTCGCTGCCGTTCTCGATCTGGATGCTGGTCGGCTACTTCGACTCCATCCCCACCGCGCTGGACGAGGCGGCCAAGGTGGACGGCAACGGGCCGCTCGGCGCGCTGTTCCGGGTGGTCATCCCGGCGGCGATCCCCGGCATCGTCGCGGTGGCCATCTACGCGTTCATGACCGCGTGGGGCGAGGTGCTGTTCGCCTCGGTCATGACCGACGAGTCGACCCGCACCCTGGCCGTCGGCCTGCGCGGCTACGCCACCGAGAACAACGTGTACTGGAACCAGGTCATGGCGGCGTCCCTGGTGGTCAGCGTGCCGGTCGTGGCCGGCTTCCTGCTCCTGCAGAGGTACCTGGTTCAGGGACTCACCGCGGGTGCGGTGAAGTAGGCGCAGCCCAGCCTCGCCCGGCCCCACGGCCGTTCCCGCCGCCGGGCCCGGCTCTCGCGGGGGTCAGCGCAGCGGGAAGCCGAGCCGGCGGCCGGCCTCGCGCAGCTCGTCGCGCGCGTCGGGGTGGGCCACCTTGTCCAGCAACTGCTGTGCCTGGCCGGCGGCGTCGTGGCCCCAGATGGCCGCGGCGCCCTGCTCGCTGACGATGAAGCTGTGCTGGAAGGAGGTGACCGGCCCGGCCAGGCGCGGCACGACCGTCGAGACCTCCGCCTTGGGGTGCCAGGACGGCAGCGCGATGATCGCCCGCCCGCCGGGGGAGTGCAGCGCGCCCACGATGAAGTCGGTCTGCCCCCCGAAGCCCGAGTAGATGAGCCCGCGCACCCGCGCCGCGTTCGCCTGGGCGTACAGATCGACCTGCAACGCGCCGTTCACCGAGGTCAGCGCGCGCTGACGGGAGATCAGCGCGGGGTCGTTGGTCTTCTCGGTGCGCAGCAGGCGCACCCGGTCGTTGCGGTCGATCCAGTCGTACAGCTCGGCGCCGCCGAACACGAACGACGCGGTGACCGGGACGCCCGCCTCCAGCGCGCCGGCCTTCTCCAGGGCGAGCACCCCGTCGCTGAACATCTCCGACCACACCGTGAGGCCGCGGCGCGACAGCAGCGCCGCCAGCACGGCGTCCGGCACCTGCCCGATGCCGAGCTGCAGTGTGGCGCCGGCGGGGATGAGGGCGGCCACCCGGTCGCCGATGACCCGCGAGACCTGGCTCGGCGGGCGCGGCGCGGGGGAGGCGAGCGGCTCGTCCACCTCGATCGCGTAATCCACCTCCTCCAGCGACAGCACCGCGTCGCCGTAGGTGTAGGGCATGCGCGGGTTCATCTGGGCGACGACCACCCCGCCGCGCGCCCTCACCTGCTCGATCGCCGCCGGCAGGATGTTGACCTCGGTGCCGAGCGACAGCGTGCCGTCCACCGGCGGGGTGGTGTGCAGCAGCACGACGTCCGGCGGCAGCGCCTGGCCCAGCAGGTCGGGCACCCGGGACAGCCGCGCGGGGAAGTACCGCAGGTTGTCCCGTCCGCGCATGCCGGGCCCGACGAACGGCGACTCCAGGGTCACCCCCTCGCGGTCGGGGACGCCGGCCTGGGCGTTCAACATGAACAGCCGGTACTCGGGGACCGCCGCGTCGAGCACCGACAGGGCGCGCCACGGCGTGGAGAAGTTGCCGCCGGCCACCACCCGGGGGGTGCCCGGCAGGCCGGACAGCACAGAGGCGAGCCGAGATTCGGATATCGCGCGCATTCGACCATCATTCCCTGCACGACAGTGGTGGCCGGACCGGGGGGCGCGCACGCCGCGGCGCTCCCTCCACCCGCCGGGGGGTTCCGAGCCTCTCAGGCCGCCGGACGGCCCGCACAGGGGCGAGATGCCCGGGCCGCGGAGTCGTTCGGCCCTTCCGGCGGCCGGCACGGCCTGAGGCAGGCGCGTGCGGTGGGCCGTGCCTGCTCCGGCGGCCGGCGCGGTCAGGCGGAGTCGCGGACCACCAGGGACGGCTCGAAGATGACCGAGGTGACCGCGCGGTCGGGGTCGTCCACGTGGGCGAGCAGCAGCCGCGTCATCTCGGCCGCCATGTCCTCGACGGGGTGGCGGATCGTCGTCAGGAGCGGCCGGCTCGCCGTCGCCGCGCTGCTGTCGTCGAACCCGACGACGGCGACGTCCTCGGGCACGCGCCGCCCGTGGTTGCGCAGCACGGGCAGGGCGCCTTGGGCCATGAGGTCGTTGGCGATGAACACCCCGTCGATGCCGGGGTGCTCGGCCATCAGCCGCTCCATCGCCGCCTCGCCGCTGGCCAGGGTGAAGTCGCCCTCGGCGCAGGGGATGTAGGGGTGGCCGTGGGCCGCCATGGCGTCGCGGAAGCCCGACAGGCGGTCCTGGGCGGCCGGCACGTCGAGCGGTCCGGTGATGGTCGCCACCCGCCGGCGGCCCCGCGCGACCAGATGGTCGGCGGCGAGCTTGGCGCCGGTACGGTGCGCGAGGTCCACGTAGCTGATGGGGATCGGCTCGGGGGGCCGGGCGAAGAGCACGGCGGGGAGCGAGGCCTCCACCATCAGCCGGGGCAGCGGGTCGCGCGCCTCGGTGGACACCAGGATCGCCCCGTCGGCGTTGCCCTGCCGCAGGTAGGCGATGACCTGGGCCCGCGTCTCATCGGTCTCGGCGAACATCAGGGTCGGATGGATGCCGCGCGGGCGCAGGAACCCGACCACTCCGGAGGCCACCCGCCCGAAGAACGGGTCGGCGAAGACCTGGCTGTGAAAGGGGTTCTCCTCGCTCTCCTCCCCGGCGCCCGAGACCACCAGGGCGATCGAGCCGGTACGGCGGGTGACCAGCGAGCGGGCGGCCCGGTTGGGCACGTAGCCGGTGGCGGCGATGGCCTGCCTGACGGTCTCCTGGATGGCGGGATCGACGTTGCGGATGCCGTTGATGACCCGGGAGACGGTGGCACGGGACACGCCCGCCACACGCGCGACGTCCTCCAGGGTCGGGGAAGCCGGCACTGGTGGGCGACCTAGGCTCATGGGGCCTTTATAGCATGCTCGGAGAGCGCTCTCCAACGTCCAGCCGTCACAAGCCACGGTGAGCCGTGCGCCGCCGGCGCCCGCCCTTCCGCTCGGGAGGGCGGGCCGCCGCACGCGGTCAGTTCGCCGGGGCCGCCATCGCGACCGTCGCGGTCAATCGTAGGTCCCCGCAGGAACGCCCTGCCAGCACCGTGAACGATCCGGGCTCGAAGGCCCAGGCGTGCCGCTCGGGCGACCAGTGGGCAAGCGCCCGCGCCGCCACCTCGACCCGCGCCTCCACGCTCTCGCCGGGGCCGGCCTGCACCCGGGCGAACCCCGCGAGCCAGCGCACCGGGCGGTCCACGCCGCTGCCGGGCCGGGTCAGATACACCTGGACGACCTCGCCACCGGCCCGCGCGCCGGTGTTGCGCACCCGCACGCGGGCCGTGAACGGAGCTCCCGGTTCGACCTCGCCGGGCGCCTCGACGCTCTCGTACGCCCAGGTCGTGTAGCCGAGCCCGTGCCCGAACCAGTACGCGGGAGGCGACGGCTCGCGCAGCCAGGCCCGGTGCCCGATGTGCAGGCCCTCGGTGTAGGCGAGCACCCCGTCCACCGGCGTGGTCCCGGCCAGGGCACGGCCGGCCCAGGTGGTGGGCAGCCGCCCGCCCGGCTCGGCGGCGCCGAACAGCACCTCCGCCAGCCCGTGCCCGTACTCCTGGCCGGGGAACCAGCTCAGCAGCACCGCACGGACCTCCTCGCGCCACGGCAGGTCGACGGGGCCGCCGGAGTTGACCACCACCACCGTGGCGGGGTTGGCGGCCGCCACCGCGCGCACCAGCGCGTCCTGCGCGCCGGGCAGAGCGAGGCCGACGCGATCGTAGCCCTCGCTCTCAACCTCCTCGGTCGTGCCGGCCACGACGATGGCGACGTCGGCGCCCCGGGCGAGCTCGACGGCGGCGGCGAACTCCTCCTCCTCGGAACGGCGCGGCGGGTCGGCGGCGAGCACGAAGGCCACGCCGCTGCCGGGGTCCATGCGCCGCCGCGCCACCAGCTCGACCTCCCGGCCCGCGGCGAGCTCCAACTCCGCCCGGCGGTAGGGCGGGTTGAGCGACACCGTCGCCGGGTCGTCGCTGTCGCGCCCCACCTCGTCGTCGATGAGCGTCACGCCGTCCGCCGCCAGGCTCACGTGGTCCCACCCGGCGACCGCCAGCGTCCACCGGCCCCCCACCCGCGGGCACAGCAGGGCGCGGATCTCGACGGCGGCCGGCGAGCCGACGATGGTCGGCTCCAGGACGCGCCCGGTGAGCCGGTGCTCGGCGTGCAGTTCCTCGCCGCCGGCGGACAGCAGGCGCACCAGCACGCCCGGCTCGCCGCCGCGCGGGTCGCGCGCGTCGTCCAGGCCGAGGGGAGTGGGCGTGTCGTCGATGTGCGCCCCGGCGGCGTGGACGACCTCGGCCCGCCCGGCGAGCGCCGCACGGATGCCCTCAAGCGGCGACACGGTGCGCACGGGGTACACCCCCGCGCTGCCGCCGCCCTGGATGCGGGGCGCGGCGGCGTTCGGCCCGATCACCGCGACCTTCCGCAGCCGCCCGGCGTCCAGCGGCAGGATCGGTCCTTCGTTGCGCAGCAGTACGGTCCCCGCCACCACGGCCTCCCGCAACAACCCCTCCGCCGCCCCGGCCCCCACCCTGACCGGCTCGTCCGCAGGAGTAACGGCGCCCGCGGGCACAGCGACAATGGATTCCCCGGCGAAAGGCACGACCCCCGCGGGGAGCGGGACGACCGACTCGCCGGAAGGCGCGGCGCCCTCGGCGGACAGGGCGCCCACGCGGGAGGCCAGGCGCAGCAGCCGGCGGACCTTGTCGTCGATCGCCTCCTCCGGCACCTCGCCGGCCCGGACGGCGGCGACCAGCGCCTCGCCCCACGGGCCGTCGGGCCCCGGCATGGCGAGGTCCTGCGCGGCGCGCCCGGCTGCGACCGTCGAGCGGACGGCGCCCCAGTCGGACACCACCAGCCCGTCGAAACCCCACTGGCCCTTCAGTGGCTCGGCCAGCAGCGGGTTCTCCGACATGGTCGCGCCGTTCACGCCGTTGTAGGCGGCCATGACCACCCACACCCCGGCCTCGACGGCGGCCTCGAAGGGCGCCAGGTACAACTCGCGCAGCGTCCGCTCGTCCACCCGCGCGTCCAGCGTCAGCCGCTCGGTCTCGGAGTCGTTGGCCACGTAGTGCTTGGCCGTGGCGGCGACCCCGCGCGACTGCACGCCGTGGACGAAGGCGACGCCGACGCGCGCGGTGAGCAGCGGGTCCTCGGAGTAGCACTCGAAGTGCCTGCCGCCGAGCGGCGAGCGGTGCAGGTTGATCGTGGGGGCGAGCAGGACGTCGACCCCCTTGCGCCGGGCCTCGTCGCCGAGCAGCGCGCCCAGCCGTTCCACCAGGCGCTCGTCCCAGCTCGCGGCCAGCGCGGTCGGCGAGGGCAGGTTCAGCGAGACGCTGCGCTCGTCCCACCCGGGGCCGCGCACGCCCACCGGGCCGTCCGACAGCACGAGGGAGCGCAGCCCGGCGTCCGGCTCGGCGTAGGTGCTCCAGGCGGTGCCCCCGGTGAGCAACCGCACCTTCCGCTCAAGGCCGAGCTTGCGCACCACGTCATCGAACTCGTCGGTCACCCTGGTTCCTCTCACCTGCTGGAGAGCGCTCTCCAGCCTGACCTAGCCTGTCCGTACCGGCAGCCGGATGTCAATGGCTAGTACGCCTGGTCATGGTGACCGTGACCATGTGAGAGCGGCGTCCGCACGCCTCTACTGGAAGTCGAACTCGTCGGCGCGGACGCCGGCGAGGAAGGCGTCCCACTCGGCCCTGGTGTAGATGATCGTCGGACCGTCGGGGTGACGGCTGTGCCGCACGGCGATCCGCCCGCTTCCGTCGAGCAACGGCCCCGCCTCGACACAATTGGAACCAGCGTCGGGACTGAAACTGCTGATGTGCCACGCAGCGGTTTGCTCGTGCTCGGGGGTCGACATCGTCACCTTCCGCTGAGCTCTTCGAACTCGTCCATCGCCGCCCGTATCAGCTTCAAGGACTCGGAGGAATCTGGCAATCCTGACTTTATGCGATCGAATTTCAGCATAAGCCTATCCACTCCCTCCGCTTCAACGTAGATGCCGCCGGCGGGGGTATCGACATAGCCGATCTGTGGATAGGGCTCGGGCATCTCGAAGATCCTGAACGAACCATCGTGAGCGGCATGGGCGCCGGCCGCGAACGGCAGGATCCTGATATCGATGTTCGGAAGATGAGCGAGGTCGATCAGGCGTCCGAGCTGTTCCTTCATGCCGGATTCCCCGCCTACCCGCCGCCGCAGGAGGCCCTCATCGAGGACGGCCTCGATCCGAGGCGGCTCCGCCGCGGTGAGGATCTGCTGGCGCTCCAGCCGGAATCGCGCCCCTGACGCGGCCAGCGACGGGTCCGTGTCGGTCTGCCGGATGACCGCCTCCATGTAGCCCTTCGTCTGAAGCAATCCCGGGATCACCAAAGCGTCGAAGGACCGGATCACTCGTGCCCTTGATTCCACCCACGCGTAGTCGACGATGAGCTTTGAGAGATTGCCCGTGTAGCTGTCCCACCAGCCCTCATGCCACACCTCGGCGGCGAGCTTCATCAAATCGCCGCGCTTGTGCGGATCGGCGACTCCATAGAGGTCGAGCAGCGCTTGCACGTCCGGCGTGCGCGCCGGATACAGGCCGGTTTCCAGACGGCTGATGGTGGCACCATCGCGCTGGATGTAGGCGCCCGCCTCGGGCAGCTTGAGACCCGCGGCTTCGCGTAGCTCACGCAGTTGCCGACCAAGCCACTGGGCCCGCAAGGTCATGCCGCGCTTCGCGCTCATGTGATCACCTCATCGCGTCGGGACGGACGGAAGGCTACTACTCATCGTGTCCAAGTGGTGCGTTTCCGCGATTGCCATGCATGCATGCACAGTGTCTGTCATGGTGTGTGACGTCAAGCACACGAAGCGTGGCCATCGCCGGGCGGGATGTACGGCGCTGATCGTGGCCGCCGCGCCGACCTGGGACTAACAGAAAGGGAAGTATCACGATGATCGCGATGCGTCCTCGCGCTCTGGCTTCGGCTCTGGGCGGGCTCACCGGCTTCTTCCGTCCGGCCTCGGAACCCAAGGAGGACGCTTCGGACACGGAGCATGCCCGGGAGCACCCTCTTACCGGTCCGGCCGCGTTCGCGGGGCTTCCGGTGATCACCCACCGGTTCGCCCCGTCCGCCTCACAGGTGAGGCCGGCCCGCGCCTTCGTCGCCGGCCTGCTCGGCGAGGAGCACCCCTGCCGGGACGACGCCATCCTGCTGACCAGCGAGCTGGCGGCCAACGTGGTGCGGCACGCCATCGAGCGTGACTTCCTGGTGTCGGTGGCCTTCCCGGCCACCGGTGTGCTGGTCGCCGTCGAGGACGGCGGTTCGTCCAAGATCCCCCACGTGCGCACGCCCGCCGACGACGAGACCGACGGCCGGGGTCTCGCGATCGTCTACGACCTCTCCTCGCGCTGGGGCTTCGAGCGACGGCCCTCCGGCACCCTCGTCTGGTTCGAACTCGCGCAGTCCTCCCCGGACCGGCCACGCCGGACCTCGGGGTGATCCGCGGGTGACAACACCGGAAAGGGCCGGCCGGTGCCCTGGGTGGAGCACCGGCCGGGGGGAGGTGTGTCCAGTGCGCTGTCCGTGCACGTTCACCAGGTCGGGCGCCGTAGCAGGCGCCGGCATCGCCGTACCGCGACCCGCCGACCCGGCGCCGATCACCCTCAGCGCGTGGCCAGGGGTGGTGAGCCGCGCCCTCCACGTGGCCGGGGTGGTGAGCCGCGCCCTGCACGTGGCCGGGTGGAGAGCCGCGCCGGTGAACCTACGTGATCACCGCACTAGAAGACCGGGACGCCTGCGCGGACGAGTTTCCAGTTGGGGTCGGCGAAGGTGGCCGGGTCGATGGTGCCGGAGGCGGTGGCGTATTCGATCAGCGCCTGGCGGATCTCCACCTGGGCGTTGTAGACGACCGGGGCCGTCGCGACGTGCGGGAAGCCGCCGCCGCCCGACTGCCGGTAGTTGTTGATGGCGACCACGAACTGCTGGTCCGCGGTCACCGGGGTGCCCTGGTAGGACAGGCCGACGATGCGCTGGCCGACCGGCTGGGAGATGTCGATGTCGTAGGTGACGCCCGAGAGCTGGTCGTAGTTGTAGTCCGGAGTGCCGCCCGCGTTGGTCAGCGTGGGCAGGTCGACCGGCGCGCCGGGGGCCACCTGGGCGAAGTACTTGGCGGAGTACTCCAGGTAGTCCTTGATCTGGGCGCCGGTGAGCTTCACCCCGAACAGCGTGTTGTCGTAGACGTACAGGCCCGCCATGTCGCGCACGCTCACCGGGCCGGCCGGGAAGACGGCGGTGCGGCTGAACGGCGCGGCGATCGACAGCACCGGCAGCGAGGCGTCCGGGGTCCCGGCGATGGCCTTGCTCACCAGGTCGGTCTGCACCTTCTGGATGTAGTCCAGGATCGGGGTGTCCTTGTACGGCGACTCGGCCGCCGACAGCTGCTCCTTGGACTGGGCGATCACCTGGTTGACGTAGCCGACCGTCTTGTCGTGCTGGTCCTTCATCAGCGCGACGATCTTCGGGTCCTCGGCCACGGTGTTGGTGTTGACCGTGGTGGAGGACTTGCCGGCGACGGTCCAGCGGCCCTTCTGCTTGGCCAGGGTGAAGTCGACGACCGACAGGCGCTGGCCCCACTTGCCCGGCTCGGTCAGCAGCACCTGTTGCCCGGTCACCTTGTTGGTGACGAACCTCTGCGGGACGTCGTTGTGGGCGTGGCCGAACAGGACGGCGTCGATGCCGGGCACCTGCTCGGCGACCATGGCCGCGGCGTTCTCGACCGGCAGGTCGGTGCCGTAGGAGGACAGGCCGTTGTCGCCGGCGTGCGCGGTGACCATGACGACGTCGGCGCCGAGGCCGCGGATCACCGGCACCCACTTCTTGGCGGTGGCCACCAGGTCCAGGAACTTCAGCTTGCCCTCGACGTTGGCCTTGTCCCAGATGGCGATGCCCGGGTTGGTCAGGCCGAGCACGCCGACCTTGATCGGCTTGTCGCCCTTGACCTTCATCGTCTTGATGACGAACGGCCGGTACGCGGGCAGGCCCGTCTTGGCCGAGACGGCGTTGGCGCCGAGCACGGGAGCCTTCATCTGCCTGACCCAGGTGGCCAGCAGGGGGAGCCCGTAGTTGAACTCGTGGTTGCCGAGCGTCACGGCGTCGTACCCGATGGCGTTCATGGCCTTGGCCATCGGATGCGTCCGGCCGGTCTCGGTGATCGGCTCGACCTTGGCGTAGTAGTAGTCGAGCGGCGTGCCCTGGATGGTGTCGCCGGAGTCGAACAGCAGCGTGTGGCCGGCGCCGCGGTCGGCGCGGATCTGGCCGACCAGGGTGGAGACCTTGGCCAACCCGACATCGTTGTGCGCGCTGTCGTCGTACTCGGCGTTCTTGTAGTAGTCCCAGTTAAGGGCGTTGCCGTGGATGTCGGAGGTGGCCATCACGGTGACCTTCACCGTGTGGCCGCCCGAGGCTGAGGCGGGCGCGGGGGAGGCGAGCAGGCCGGCCGCCACCGCCGCGGTGGTGGCGGCGGCGGCCAGGACCCGGCCGAATCTGGAACTCATGGCCGGGAGGGTAGCGATGAGATGTCGCTTGATGGTCACAGGGACGGCAGACGCGGCATATCACACTGATGACCTCCCCTCCGGCCAGGAGGGCCGCCGGAGGGGAGGGGTCGCGTCACCCGGTCACTGGTACACGCGGACGTAGTCCACGAGCATCCGCTTGGGGAACCCGGTGGTGGCGTCCGGCGGACCGGGCCAGTCGCCGCCCACGGCGAGGTTGAGGATGATGTAGAAGGGGTGGTCGTAGACCCACGGCCCACGGGTGGCCTCGACCGTCGCCTTGTCGGCGGTGAAGACCGTCCGGCCGTCGAGGGTGAACACGATGCCCTTGCTGTCCCAGTTGGCGGCCCAGACGTGGAAGTCGTCGGAGAAGTCCGCCCCGCCGGCCAGGGTGTACGGCGAGCCGTAGCCACCGCCGCCGTTGTAGGCGGGAGCGTGCAGCGTCGAGTAGGCGGTCTTGGTGTCCTTGCCGAGGACCTCCATGATGTCGACCTCACCGTTGTACGGCCAGGGGCGGCCGGTGAGGAAGTCGGCGCCCATCATCCAGAACGCCGGCCACAGGCCGTTGCCCTTCGGCACCTTGATCCGGGCCTCGACGTGGCCGTAGGTGAAGGTGAACCTGCCGCCGGTGTTCATCCGGTGCGAGGTGTACTGGCAGGTGCCGCCCGGGCAGGACGATCCCGCGGTGACCTCCTTGCGGGCCTCCATCACGAGGCTGCCCGCGCCGTCCATGGACGCGTTGTTGTTGGTGTAGTACTCCAGCTCGGCGTTCGGGCCGGTTCCGGTGTCGGTGGTCCATTTGGCGGGGTCGGGCTTGCTGCCGGCCGCGCCGTTGAACTCGTCGCTCCACACAAGTTGCGGAGGGTTGCGGGGGTCGGACGGCGGCGGGGGCGGGGTGATCGGCGCGCCGCCGGTGCCCCAGACCTGAAACTCCCACAGCGAGTAGCCGTAGGCCGTGGCGCGCTGCGTGCCGTACATGCGCACGTAGCGGCCGGTGCCGTTCACTGTCAGGGTCTGCTTGAAGCCGGTGCCGGTGGTCGTTGTGTAGATCGGGGTCCAGGTGACCGCGTCGGGCGAGGTCTGGATCTGGAACGCCCGCGCGTAGGCCGGGTCCCACTGCAGGATCACCTTGTGGATCTGCGCGGTCGCGCCGAGGTCCACGTAGATCCAGCCGGGGTCGACCCATCCGGTGGTGGAGCTGGTCGCCCACCGCGTCGCCGGGTCGCGGTCGAACGCCCTGGAGGCGACGCAGCCGCCGCAGTTGACGTCGTCCTGGGTGGTGGAGGCCACGCCCGGCCTGCCGTACGACAGCAGCCTGTCGCCCCCGGGGTCGCTCGGCGTCGGCGTGGGGGTGGGGGTGCTGGTCCCCGAGCCGGTCTGGACGGCCAGCTCCCACAGCGAGTAGCCGTACTGCGTGGCGCGCTGCGTGCCGTACACCCGCAGGTAGCGCCCGGTGCCGGTCACCGCGAGGTTCTGCGTGCCACCGGCGCCGGTGGTCGTGGTGTAGATCGGGGTCCAGGCGGCGGCGTCGGAGGAGGTCTGGATCTGGAACGCCCGGCCGTAGGCGGCCTCCCAGGCGAGGGTGACGCCGCAGATCTCCTTGGCCGAGCCGAGGTCGACCTGGATCCACTGCGGGTCGCTGAACGCGCTGGACCAGCGGGTGCCGGGGTCGCCGTCGACCGCGGAGGCGGCGGGGAAGGCGATGTTCTCGGCGGACGACGCGGTGACCGGCCGCCCTCGGGCGGCGTTGTCGGTGCCGCACGCGGCGAGCGGGGCGGCGGCCGCGGCCGGGACCAGGGTGAGACAGGAGGTGATCACGGCGGCCACGGTGGCGAACAGCAGGCCCGAGCGATAACGGCTCGGGCCGCGGGGCAATCTCACGGCGTCTCCTCGGGATGGCGTGGGGGGTTCGGGGAGCGCTCCCTGGAAGCCGAGACTGCGCTTCGTGTGAAGAGCTGTCAAGTGGCCCGTTAACACGAAGGAAACCTGCCGATCACCCGCTAGACGCTCGGAGAATCGCGCTGAGAGCGCTCTCAGTCATAAGACCGTGTCAATACGACACGGGCTCTGAGCTGCGAATACTCGCGTCGATCTTAGAGAGCGCTTTCTTGTGTCGTCGCCGCTTCACTTGTGCACATCACGGCGATCGTTACCGGTGAACCCGTTGACATGACCGTGTGGGCGGCGTGACGCTTCTCGGGGAGCGCTCCCTCCAAGATCCACAATTCACCCCCCAGGAGGGTCTATGGGCAAGTTCCGCCCCGGGATGGTCACCCCTCTGCTCGCCGCGGTGCTGGCCGTCAGTGTCACCGCGTGCGGCGGCGGCGGAGGTGACGGCGCGGGCGCCGGCGCCTCCTCCGGTGCCGCCCAGCCGGCCGAGAAGATCAAGCTGACCGTCGCGCTGTTCAGCGACTTCCACTTCGCTCCGCTGTACGAGGAGTTCAAGAAGACGCACCCGAACGTCGAGATCGTCGAACGGCGCTCCCAGTTCAACGACCACCACAAGAACCTCACCACGCAGATCGCCACCGGCTCGGGGGCCGCCGACGTCGAGGCCGTCGAGGCCGGCTACATCGCCACCTTCACCCCGCTCGCCGACAGGTTCTACGACCTCAACGAGTACGGCCTGGGCAAGCGCCAGTCCGACTACCTGGACTGGAAGTGGAAGCAGGGGCTGTCCGCCGACGGCGGCAAGCTGCTCGGCCTCGGCACCGACGTCGGCGGCCTGGCCATGTGCTACCGCACCGACCTGTTCAAGAAGGCCGGCCTGCCCACCGACCGCGACGAGGTCTCCAAGCTCTGGCCCACCTGGGAGGCCTACATGGAGGCGGGCAAGAAGTTCGTCGCCGCCAAGGTCGCCGGCGCCAAGTGGTTCGACGGCCCCGGCGAGAACTTCCGCGCCATGGTCGACCAGGCGCCCGTCGGCTTCTACGACGAGCAGAACAACCTGATCGCCGCCACCAACCCCGACGTCAAGAAGGCGTTCGACCTGAACGCCCAGATGGTCCAGGCCGACGAGTCGGCCAAACTCGCCGCCTTCAGCCCTCCGTGGAACACCGGCCTGACCAAGGGCTCGTTCGCCACCATCATCTGCCCGTCCTGGAAGACCGGCAGCATTAAGGACGCCGCGCCCACCACGGCCGGCAAGTGGGACGTCGCCGCGGTGCCCGGCGGTGGCGGCGGCAACCAGGGCGGCACCCACCTCATGGCCCCCAAGCAGGGCAAGCACCCCAAGGAGGCCGCCGAGCTGATCGACCTGCTCACCAGCAAGGACGCCCAGCTAAAGCTGTTCACCGACGCGGGCGCGCTGCCCTCGATCCCCGCGCTCTACGACGACCCGACGATCACCGGGTTCAAGAACGGCTTCTTCAACGACGCCCCCACCGGCAAGATCTTCACCGACGCGGCCAAGGCGCTCAGGCCCCAGCACGTCGGCCCCAAGGCCAGTGACGTCCTGACCGCCTTCGGCAACGCCCTCCAGCGCATCGAACAGGGCAAGCAGTCGCCGCAGGACGCGTGGGCGCAGGCCGTCAAGGACCTCGACCGGATCAAGTAACCCGCGACGCGTGGCCGGCCCGGCACCAGCGGGCCGGCCGCCGATCCGCGAGGTCCCCCCGGTAGAGGAGCCCGCCCCGGCGGCGCCGCCGGCCGTCCACCCCGGCCGGGCGCCCCCGGCGGCGAGGCCCGGCCGCCGGACCCGATGGCCTGCCGAAAGGAGCTGCCATGGCCACCCGTGCCCCCGACAACCTGGCGGCGACACCGCCCCCCGCGCCCGTGCGGTCCCGTCCGCCCGCTCACCGGCGCCACCTCGCCCACCGGCTGGACGTCAAGGCGTCCCCCTACGCCTACGTCGCCCCGTTCTTCCTGCTGTTCTGCGCCTTCGGGCTGTTCCCGCTGGCCTACACCGCCTGGGTGAGCCTCCACGAGTGGACGCTGCTGTCCGACGTCCACGAGTTCATCGGCCTGGACAACTTCACCGCTCTCCTCGGCGACGACTACTTCTGGAACGCCACCTTCAACACGCTGTCCATCGGCGTGATCTCCACGGTCCCGCAGCTCCTGCTGGCCATCTGGCTCGCCCACCTGCTCAACCGCCCGCTGCGCTCCCAGACGCTGTTCCGCGTCACGCTGCTGCTGCCCAACGTCACCAGCGTCGTCGCCGTCGTCGTCATCTTCAGCCAGCTCTTCGGCCGCGACTACGGGCTGATCAACTGGGTGCTGTCGTGGTTCGGCGCCGGCGCCATCGACTGGAACGCCGGGACCGCCACCTCCCACATCGCCATCTCTGTCATGATCATGTGGCGGTGGACCGGCTACAACGCGCTCCTGTTCCTGGCCGCGATGCAGGCCGTGCCGCGCGAGCTGTACGAGGCGGCCACCATCGACGGAGCCGGCGGCCTGACCCAGCTCCGCAAGATCACCGTGCCGATGATCCGGCCGACCATCGTCTTCGTGGTCATCACCTCCACGATCGGCGCCATGCAGGTCATCGCCGAGCCGCTGCTGTTCGGCGTCTACAGCCCCACGGGCGGCCCCGACCGGCAGTACCAGACGCTGTCGCTGTTCATCTACGAGAACTTCGTCAAGCTCGACTTCGGTTACGCCTCGGCCGTGTCCTGGATGATGTTCCTCTTCATCGTCATCATCGCGGCCGTGAACTACCTGCTGACCCGCCGGACGAGGGGGAACCTGACGTGATGCCGCGCACGGCGGGCACCGCCCGCACCCTGATCTACCTCACGCTGATCGCGGTGGCCTTCTTCTCGGCGCTCCCGCTCTACTACAGCGTCGTGGTGGCCTCCCGCGACAACGCCGCCCTGGCCGACGTGCCCCCGCCGCTGCTGCCCGGCGGCAACCTGCTCGCCAACATCGGCCGCGTCTTCGACACCGTCCCGTTCGCCCTGGCGCTGCTCAACTCCGTGCTGGTCGCCGGCTCGATCGCGCTGTCGGTGATGTTCTTCTCCACCCTGGCGGGCTTCGCCTTCGCCAAGCTGCGCTTCCGCGGCAGCAAGGCCCTGCTGCTGCTCACCGTGGCGACGATGATGGTGCCGACCCAGCTCGGCATCATCCCGCTGTACCTGCTGATGGTGAAGCTCGAGTGGACCGGCAGCATGTACGCGCTCATCGTCCCCGCGCTGACCAACGCCTTCGGCGTCTTCTTCATGACGCAGTACCTGTCGCGGGCCCTGCCGACCGAGCTGCTGGAGGCGGGCCGTGTGGACGGCTGCACCACCTGGGGCCTGTTCTGGCACGTGGTGCTCCCCGCCGCCCGGCCCGCGGCGGCCGTGCTGGGCATGCTCACGTTCATGTCGGCCTGGAACGACTACTTCTGGCCCCTGATCGTGCTCACCCCGGAGAACCCGACCGTGCAGGTCGCGCTCTCCACGCTGGCCGCGGGTTACATCAGCGACTACGCGCTCAGCCTGACCGGCACCGCGCTCGGCACCCTGCCGCTGGTCATCGTCTTCGCCCTGCTCGGCAAACAGATAATCGGCGGAATCATGCAAGGCGCCGTGAAAGGATGATCATGACCGTTACCAGTCGGGGGACCCTGGCTTCGCATTCGACGCAGGGGCGGGCGGTCTTCCCGGAAGGGTTCGTGTGGGGCGCCGCGACGGCGGCCTACCAGATCGAGGGGGCGGTCAGGGACGACGGCCGCGGGCCGTCGGTCTGGGACACCTTCTCGCGCACCCCGGGCAAGGTGGCCTCCGGGCACACCGGCGACGTGGCGTGCGACCACTACCACCGCTACGCCGAGGACGTCCGGCTGATGGCCGACCTGGGCCTCGGCGCCTACCGTTTCTCGGTGTCCTGGCCGCGGGTGCAGCCGGACGGCGCGGGGCCCGTCAACACGCGCGGGCTGGACTTCTACGACCGGCTGGTGGACGAACTGGTCGCGGCCGGAATCACCCCGTACGTGACCCTGTACCACTGGGACCTCCCGCAGGCGCTGGAGGACCGCGGCGGCTGGACCTCGCGGGACACCGCCCACCGGCTGGCCGAGTACGCCGAGGTGGTGCACGCGCGCCTCGGCGACCGCGTGCGGCACTGGACCACGCTCAACGAGCCGTGGGTGCAGGCGTTCCTCGGCTACGGCAACGGCGTGCACGCGCCCGGGCGCACGGACGCGCGTTCGGCGCTGCTGGCCTCGCACCACTTCGTGCTCGCCCACGGGCTGGCCACGCAGGCGCTCCGCTCGGCGGGCGCGCGGGAGATCATGCTGGTCGTCAACTCCTCGCTGGTGGTGACGCCCGAGGGGATGCTCGACCCGGACGCCCCGGTGTCGGAGGCCGACGCCGAGGCGGTCACCCGCGCGAACGCGATGCTGCACCGGCAGATCCTCGACCCGGTGCTGCTCGGAGAATACCCGGCCGAGATGCTGGAGATCCTTGAGCGGCACGGGGGCGCCGGCCACATCCACGACGGCGATCTCAAGGAGGCCCACCAGCCGACCGACGTCATCGGGGTCAACTACTACAACCCCTGTGTGGTGCGGTCCAAGCGAGGCGAGCCGGCCGACGCCGCCTGGCCCGGCAGCGAGGACATCGCCTTCCCCGGCGTGGAGGCGCCCAAGACGGCCATGGGATGGCCGATCGTCCCCGAGACCCTGTCGCGCCTGCTGCTCCAGCTCTCGCACGACTACCCCGGGACGGCGCTGATGGTGACCGAGAACGGGGCCGCCTTCGAGGACGTGGTGACCGCGGGCGCGTCCGGGGACCGGGTGCACGACGCCGAGCGCACCGCCTACATCGACGCGCACCTGCGCGCCGTGCACGCCGCCATCGAGGGGGGCGCGGACGTGCGCGGCTACCTGGTGTGGTCGCTGCTGGACAACTTCGAGTGGGCCGAGGGGTACCACCGCAGGTTCGGCATCGTCCACGTCGACTTCGCCACCCAGCGGCGGCTGGTCAAGGACAGCGGCATCTACTACCGCGAGGTCATCAGGGAGAACGGACCGGCATGAGACGACCCACCTTGGAGGCGGTGGCGGCACGGGCCGGGGTGTCGAAGTCGAGCGTGTCGCGGGTGGTCAACGGCGAGACCTCGGTCACGCCCGCGATCCGCGACCAGGTGCTGCGCGCCGTGCGCGAGCTCGGGTACGTGCCCAACGGCGCAGCCCGGAGCCTCGCGACGCAGAGCACCGACACGGTCGCGGTGATCGTGTCCGATCCGCCCCAAGGTGTGGTGTCCGACGACCCGATGTTCTCCACGGTGGTCCGCACCGTGAGCCGCGTCCTGGAGGACGCCGGCAAGCAGGTCACGCTGATGCTGGCGGGGTCGAAGGAGAGCCGGGCGCGTATCGAGCGGTTCATCGCGGCCGGGCACGCGGCGGGGCTGCTGCTGGTCCCGATGCACGGGCCCGACCCGCTGCCGGGGGCGCTGGCGCGCATGGGCGTGCCCATGGTCTCGTTCGGCAGGACCGCGGCGGGGGTCGCGTACGCGGACAACGACAACGTGGGCGGCGCCTCGCTCGCGGCCGGCCACCTGCTGTCGCGCGGGCGCCGCCGGGTCGCCACGATCACCGGCCCGCTGGACATGATCCCCTCCCAGGACCGGCTGGCCGGCTACCGGGAGACCTTGCGCGAGAGCGGGCGCCGGTCGAACGTCGCCATCGGGGACTTCACCCGCGTCTCCGGCGCGCAGGGGATGCGGCAGTTGCTGGAGGACGATCCGGCGCTGGACGCGGTGTTCGCGGCCAACGACCTGATGGCCATCGGAGCCCTGCACGCCCTGCGGGAGGCGGGGCGCAGAGTGCCCGACGACGTGGCGGTCGTGGGCTTCGACGACATCGAGGCCGCCATGTACACCGCGCCGCCGCTGACCACCGTGCGCAGCCCGATGGGCGACCAGGCGGCGGCCGCGGCGCGGCTGTTGCTCGGGCTGCTGGACGGAGAGCCCGGAGAGCCTGTCATCATGCAGAACGAGCTGGTGGTCAGGGAGTCCACGTAGACGATCATCGTTGGAGGACACAGGTATGAGACGACCTACTCTCGAGGCCGTGGCGGCGCGGGCGGGGGTCTCCCGCGCCACGGTCTCCCGGGTGGTCAACGGGGGGACGACCGTCACCGCCGAGCTCCGCGACGCGGTGATGCGCGCCGTCGAGGAGATGGGCTACGTCCCGAACCTCGCGGCGCGCAGTCTGGTCACCCAGCGGACCGATTCGATCGCGCTGGTGGTGTCCGAGCCGCCGACCAGGGTGTTCTCCGACGACCCGATGTTCTCCACGGTCATCCGCTCGGCGAGCGCCGAGCTGGAGGCCGCGGACAAGCAGGTGCTGCTGATGCTGGCGGGCACTCCGACGAGCCACGCCCGGGTGGAGCGCTATCTGACCGGCGGGCACGTGGACGGCGTCATGCTGATCTCCATGCACGGCGCCGACCCGCTGCCGGCGGCGATCACCCGCATGCGGGTCCCCGCGGTGTCCTACGGCCGGCCCGCCGTCAACGTCAACCTGCCCTACGTCGACGACGACAACGTGGGCGGCGCCGAGACGGCCGTGCGCCACCTGCTCGAACGCGGGCGGCGGCGCATCGCCACGATCGCGGGGCCGCCCGACATGATCGCCGGTCAGGACCGCCTGGCGGGCTACCGGTCGGTGCTGCACGGGTCCGACCGGCGCTCGATCGTGGCCATCGGCGACTTCACCCGCGAGTCGGGGGCGGTGGCCATGCGGCAGTTGCTGGAGGACGACCCGGCGCTGGACGCGGTGTTCGTCGCCAACGACCTGATGGCCATCGGGGCGCTGCAGGCGCTGCGGCAGGCGGGCCGCCGGGTGCCGGACGACGTGGCGGTCGTCGGGTTCGACGACATCGAGGCCGCCCGCTACACCGAGCCGCCGCTGACGACGGTCCGTCAGCCCTTCCGCGAGCAGGCGGCGGCCATGGTGCGCCTGTTGCTGCGCCTGCTCGAAGGCGGTGAGGCCGACCCCGTGGTGCTGCCCACCGAGCTGGTGGTCCGCGAGTCCGCCTAGAAAGCCGCTGGTAGAGACCGGTTCGCCGTACGAGCGAGCCGGTCTTTTCGCATGCTTCGCCTCCGACAACTCTCATAGTCTTGACAAAAAAAGTGTTCGGTGCGACCGTAGAGCCATGGCCGGAACGAAAGGCTTCGACACCGGGGCGCCGGCCAGGGCGATGAGGCATCGAGGGCCAGGGGAGTTGTGATGACGCACCCATTCGAAGTGCGCAAGAAGATCGAGCTGCGGGCGAGCGCCGAGCAGGTGTGGGAGGCGGTGGCCAGCGGGCCGGGGTTGAACTCCTGGTTCCTGGGGCGCAATGAGGTCGAGCCGTGGGTGGGCGGCAAGGCGGTGCAGTTCTTCGGTGACTTCCCGGTGGAGGCGACGGTGACGGCGTGGGAGCCGGGGCGCCGCTTCGCCTTCCGCGGCGCCGAGGGCGAGGACGGCACCTACATGGCCTTCGAGTTCCTCCTTGAAGGCATTGAAGGCGAAGGACGGGAGAGCACGGTGCTGCGGCTGGCGCAGACCGGTGTTCTGGGTGATGGATGGCAGGCGGAGGTGGAGGCGTTGGAGCGCGGCTGGGACATGTATCTGCACACGCTGGACCAGTATCTGACGCATTTTCCCGGTCAGTTCGCGCTGGTGGTGTTCGCGGCGCGGCCGGGTGGCGGTGGGGTGGAGCCGGTGTGGTCGGTGCTGGAGCGGGGTCTGGGGTTGCCGGGGAAGGTGGTTCAGGGAGATCGGGTGCGGTTGACGCCGGAGGGCTTCGCGCCGATCGAGGGGGTGGCCGATTATGTGGCGCCGGACTTCCTGGGGGTGCGGACCGGTGATGGGTTGTACCGGTTCATCCGGGGCCAGCACGACACGGTGGTGGTGGGACATCACATCTTCGCCGACAAGGCCGACCCGAGGAAGGTCGAGCAGGCCTGGCAGGACTGGCTGGCCAAGCTCTTCGCATGACCCGGCCGGCCGCGGCGGGGCCGCCCGGAACGGCGGCCGTGCGCGCGGGGGCGGCGGGACGTGAGCGGGCCGTGCCCGCCGCGTCGCCGCCGTCCATCCGCCCGTCCGGCGGCGGGGCACGCGGGCCGGTTCGCCGGCTTGCGGTGGTCGAATCCCCGATCATTTGCACGCGGACGAATTGCGCGTCCTTCGGAAATGGAAAAGGAAATGCAGACACCGTCATTCCCGGCGAAACGGACGGTCTCGATCGTCGTGTCCGCCCTCTCGGGTAGCATCGGCGGTACCGGCGGCATAGGCCGCTGTACCACCGGGATCCCGGGCACCACCTGGGACTGAACGAGGGACGGGTGACGATGCTGGTCGAGCTGACGATGCACCGCGCCGCCACGTCGCAGCCTTCGGCCAATTCCCCCATAGACGGCATCCGGATATTGGCCCTGCTGCCCGACAAATGGCGTAAAGACCTCCGGCAGGCGAACGGCGAGATCGTCATTCGGGTCGACACCGCGGACGACACCACCAGCGACCAGATCCAGGCCACGGTGGCCCAGGTCCTGAGCGACCCGGCCATCAGCCACTGGGAACTGCGCACCTGCAACCCCCTGGCGACCGGCCCGTCGGCCGACGATCTCACCTGACCCGGCGGCGCGAGAAGCGCTCCCGGATGTCGAGAACGCCGCGGCGGCTCCGACCCCCCGGTGTGAGGCGCCCGCGGGAGGCGCCGGGCCGAGGAGAGCGCGCCCGTGAAGTACATGCTGATGATCTACATGAACCCCGTCACCTGGGACGCGCTTCCGGAGCGTGAGCGCCGGGAGATCTTCGCCGGTCACGAACGCTTCATCGCGATGGTCACCGAGTCGGGGGAGATGATCCGCGCCGAGGCGCTGGCCGACCCCTCCACCGGCGCCGCCGTCCGGGTGCGCCAAGGCGCCGTCCACGCGACCGACGGGCCCTACACCGTGGCCGAGGAGCACTTCTGCGGCTACTACCTCGTCGAATGCCCTGACAGGGAGCGAGCGGTCGAGCTCGCCGCCCTCATCCCGGACGCCCGTTACACCGGCGTCGAGGTGCGCCCCATGATGGACGGCGCGGCCCCCGATCTCTGATCCCGCCCCGAGCGCGCGGGGTCACCCCACTTGTACCCCTATGCACCGGCCGCACCGCAACGTCCGGCCCCCTTGCGCACGATAGTTGTTCGAGGGAACCTCATCGCGAGGTGGGCACCGGACCGATGGCCAGGACGGGTATGCGGAGGTCGGCAATGGAGGACTACGGCGTCACGGGCGCGCGGGTGGACCTGGAGGTCACCGTGGACGCCTCACCGGAGCATCTGTGGGACAGGATCACGGCGGTCCCGCGCATCGGGGACTTCAGTCCCGAGTGCGAGCACGGGGCCTGGGTGGACCCCGCGGACGCCCAGGTGCGCGAGGGCACCCGGTTCCAGGGCACCAACCGCCGCGAGGACCGCGTCTGGACGGTGACCTGCGTGGTGACCGAGGTGGAGGAGAACCACACGTTCGGGTGGCTCGTGCTCGACCCCGAGGGCGACCCCGAGCGTCCCTCGTCGCGCTGGCACTACGAGCTGGTGCCGGGCGACGAGCCCGGTCAGACGGTCGTGCGGCACAGCTTCGTCCACGGCCCCGGGTACAGCGGCCTGCGCGAGATGATCAAGAACAATCCCGGCATCGCCTCGCTGATCCTGGACGTGCGGCTCACCGAACTGCGCGAGCACATGATCGAGACCCTCGAGGCGATGGCCCGCGACTGAGCGCGCTCGTACGCTCGCCCCGGTGGACGGCGCTATCTCGTTATATCGGTAATGCTGACCGCCATTTCGTAATAAACGGCGCTTAAACTTCGCGATCATGCGCCGTCTCCTCCCGCTGCTGGTCGCGTGCGTCCTGCTGGCGGCCGACGCCGTGCAGGCGGTGCCGGCGTGCCCGCCCGTGCCCGCTTCCGCCCGGCCGCCGGAGACCGTCCCCGCCGCCGCACCGATGCCCGCGCCCGCGCCTTCCCCCGCTCCCGCCCCCGCCCCCGCGCCGGTGACGGGGACGGGGACGGTGATCCTGGCCGGGACGGCGCCGGGGACGGAGTCCGGGACGGCGAGGGCGATCGCGGGGCCGGCCGCGGGGCCGGCTGCGGGCGTGACGGTGGCCGCCGCGCCCGCCCGGGTGCCTCTCGCGCGGGCCGAGAAGCGGGAGTCGGAGACGATCTTGCCTCCACGCGGCCGGACCGCCGCGGTGGGCAACCCGCTGTACGCCGTCGCCAAGGCGCGGGGCGGGTGCCGCATCCCGGCGATCCGAGCGGGCCGGTGGCCGTCGGTCGAAAGGTACATGGAGGCGGTCGCCTCCTGCCTGGACCGGGTCTGGGCGCGGCAGTTCGCGCTGGCGAGGATCTACTACACGGTGCCCCCGCGCCGCTTCGTCCGGCACCGGGTCCGCGACCGCGACTGCGGGCTGATGCCCGCCAAGGGGGCCAAGGGCACCTACTGCGACCAGACCCGGACCTTCTACGTGATCGTCGAGCGGTACGACCTGCACCCGGCGGCCGCCGCGGATTTGGCCGAGGTGGTCGCCCACGAGTACGGCCACCACGTCCAGAACATGGCCTACATCTCCGACTACATGGGCGAGGCCTACGACGACGCCGGCTCGCCGGCCAAGCGGGACACGGTGAACAGGCGCCTTGAGCTGCAGGCCGAGTGCTTCGCGGGCGTCGGCATCGGGGCCCTGCGCCGGTCGATGCCCTCCTGGGCGCTGTTCCGCTCCATCTACCAGGGCACGATCTCCGACCGCGCGGTCCAGGACCACGGCGCCATGCCGACACAGCTGCGCTGGCTGCTAAAGGGCTACCGCTCCGCCCGCGCGGGCGCCTGCGACACCTGGTCACCGCCCAAGCGCGAGGTCACCTGACCGCCGCCGTGTCCACCCCACCAGCGCCCGGGCCGCGCGCACGGCCCGGGGCACGATCGGCCCGGGGCACGATCGGCCCGGCGCGTACGCGCCCCGGCGGGCACGAGGGGATAAGGCCGGCACGGGGGATGGGCATCAGGCGAGGACGGGGGATCAGGCGGGGACGCGGGGATCAGGCGGGGACGGGGGCGCCGAGTGAGGCGGCCACGGCCGGGCGCAGGTCGCGCAGGCGGTGGAGGGGCAGTTCAAGGACGCTCACCTCGCCGGCCCACGGGGCGGCTTCGCCGATGACGGCTCTGGCCTGCCTCTTGGTGAGCTCGGGACGTGCGCGGATCAGCCCCTCGCGCCAGGTGTTGGCGAGCTTGCCGTGCGCGTTGTCCAGGATGGCGCGCAGCAGGCGTCCCGTCGCGTCCGCGGGCGGGTCCACCCGCACGGCGTCCAGGACGGCGCCGCCGGCGGTCAGCCGGTAGACCGGGGACAGCGGCTCCGCCAGCGCGTCGAGATCGCGCGGCGGCTCGGCCAGCCGGACCCGCACGTGGCCGGCGCGGGTGGCCAGCAGGAGGCGGGGGAGCGCGGCCTCCAGGCCGGGAGGCACGAAGACGGCGGCGCGGTCGTGAGCGGCGGCGTACGGCTTGGCCAGCCAGGTGGCCAGGCGGGCACGCGGCGTGCCGGGGAGCACGTCCTTCGGCCAGTCGCCGACGAGCACCCCCGGCTCGAAGCCGGGACCGGGATCGGCGGCGCCGCCGGCGGCCGGGCGGGACTCGACCGACTGGGGGCCCTGGGTGTAGATGCCGGTGCCGTAGCGGTCGACCCGGGCGGCGACGGCGGGCCGGGTCTTGGTGGTGGGGCGCAGGATGTACAGGTCGGCGGCCGAGCCGATGGCCTCCGCGCCGAAGTAGCGGTTGAAGTCGGGGTAGACGGCCTCGTAGCAGAGGTTCAGCTCGTGCAGGGAGTTCTGCACCTTCAGCGCCAGCATCGGGGTGCGCTCGCTCGCGCCGTAGGCGAGCAGCACGCGCCCCTCCTCCGGCTCGCGCAGCCCTTCGACCGCCCGGGCGACGAACAGCCCGACGCCCTCGGGAGTGTAGGGCGGGTCGGTGAGCGCGAGGTCGGCCTGGCCGCGGGCCGCCGGGGGCAGGCCGAGCCGCAGATCGGCCCAGAGGGTGCGGACGGTGAAGCCCAGGGCCTGCGCCTGCTCGTCGATGTAGGCCAGGATGCGCTCGTCGACGTCGGCCACCGTGACCTCGGTGCCGGGGTGGATCATCTTGACCGCCAGCGAGGTCAGGTCGTGGTCGCCCACGCACAGCAGCCGCGCTCCCGGCAGCCAGAACCTCGCCCCGAGCAGCAGCGCCCTGCGCACGACCGTCTCCGGCGTCGCGGCCACGTGGTCCAGCACGTGCCGCCCCCGGGGAGCCCCCGCGACGAGCTTCTCCAGCCGCTCGACCACCTGCCCGTACCGGGGAAGCAGATGTTCCACCGGATCGGCCGGCCCGAGGCCCGCGGGGGAGGACCGGGCGCCGGGGTGGGGCACGCCGGGCGTGTGGGGCACGCCGGGCGTGGCCGCGGCGGGGTCGTCGTCGAGCAGGGCGCGCAGATCGCGGATCTGCCCGGGAACCAGGCGGAACCGCTCGCCGGACCGTTCGGGCGACACCACCCGCAGCAGCGCCTCGACGCCGCGCCGGGAGGTGGCGGTGGCCCGGACCAGGTCGGCGAGCGTCCACCACCCGCCCTCGCACAGCAGCGCCAGCGCCCTGCGGTGGCGCCTGGCGTCCACCCCCGCGCCGGCGAGCAGCCCGGCCACGCCTTCTCGCTCCACGCCAGGACTCTACCGGCCTCCCGCCCGCCTCCGGGCACCGCGGATGGGCACCGTGGACCGTGGCCGCACGCCTGCGGGCCCACGCCGGCCGCCGCCCGCCCTCCGGATCGGCGGTCCGAGCGCCCGGAACGAGAAGATGCCGTAGATCGGCCTGCCGGCTCCGCGTCCCGGTGATCGGCCGGTCGTGGGTGTGGGCCCCGTGGGTCCGCCTATGCCAGATGGCGGGCCCGTGGGTCCGCCTATGCCAGATGGCGGGCCAGGAAGCGCTCCACGGCGGCGTAGTAGGTCTCGCGGTTCTCCGGCCTGCCCAGGCCGTGGCCCTCGTCCTGGAACAGCAGGTACTCGTGCGGCACGCCGTTGGCCCGCAGCGCGGCGACGATCTGCTCGGCCTCCTCGCGCGGCACGCGCACGTCGTTGGCCCCCTGCGCCACCAGCACGGGGATGGCGATGTCGCCGGCCCGCGACAGGGGTGAACGCTCCCAGAGCATCTCGCGCTCGGTCGCGGGATCGCCCACGTTGGCGTGCATGAAGGACATGAGCGGCCGCATGTAGGCGGCCCCTCCTGCCAGCAGGGTCAGCAGGTTCGACGGGCCGCACAGGTCGACCGCGCAGGCGAACGCCTCGGGGGTGAACGCCGCCCCGGCCAGCGCGGCGTACCCTCCGTAGGAACAACCCATGATCGCGACCCGGGAGGCGTCGATGGAGCCGCCGGCGGCCAGATGGCCGACCGCGTCGAGCAGGTCGGTGTGCATCGCCCCGCCCCACTGCTTGGCGCCCAGGTTCAGGAAGTCCTTGCCGTACCCGGACGAGCCGCGGAAGTTCACCTGGACGCAGGCGTAGCCCCGGTCGGCCAGCCACTGCGCCTCCTCGTCGAACCCCCACGAGTTGCGCGCCCACGGCCCGCCGTGCACGTTCACCACGGCGGGCAGCCCCCGCCGCACGGCGCCGGCCGGCCAGGTCACGTAGCCGTGCACCTCGACCCCGTCGCGTGCGGCGAACACGAACGGCTCCATGGCGGAGAGCCGGTGGCGCGCCAGGCCCGGCTGGTGGTCGGACAGGAAGCGCAGGCGGCCGTCGGCCTGGTCGAACAGGTAGAACCCGACCGGCCGGTCCGCGGACACCACGGTGACCGTCCAGCGCCGGTCGGCGCGGTCGGAGCGGTCGACGGAGATCTCGCCGTCGACGCCGAGCAGCGCGAGCTCGCCGCGGATCCGGTCGATCGCCTTGGCGTAGTCCTCGTCGAGGAACACCCGTTCCTCGCGGTCCTTGCCCAGCACCACCGCCTGCGGCACGCGCGTCGCCGGGTCCATCTCGACCCGCCTGACGTCGTAGACCGGATCGCCGGCGAGCAGGGTGCGCCGCCCGGTCGCGGCGTCCACTGCGAACAGGCGTGAGGCGTTGGCCCCGACCGACGACAGCAGGTAGAAGGTCCGCCCGTCGCGGGAGTACCCGGCGATGTGGGTGCCCATGGCGTCCTCGCGCGGCACGTCGAGCCAGGGCGCCGCCTCGCCCCCGCCGGGGCCGGACAGGTGGATGGTGGAGCTTCCGTCGGGGTTCATGGCGGTGCCGCCGCGGATCCGCAGGCCGGTGTCGATCTCCCAGGTCAGGTAGCCCGGGTTCGCCGCGATCTTGGTGAGCCCGCCGGTGGCCAGGTCCAGCCGGTAGACGTCGTGCAGGTCGCGCCGGTCCTTGTTCAGCCCGACCAGCATCGTGCCCGGGTGCCACCGGTTGTGCGCCAGGACGCGGGCCTGGACGCCGTCGAACGGCGTGACGCAGCGTTCCTCGCCGGTGCCGAGGTCGACCAGGTACAGCCGCCAGCTTTCGTCGCCGTCCTGGTCGCGCAGGTAGAACAGGGTGCGGTCATCGTGGCAGAAGCCGCAGGCCCGGATGCCCCGCCCCCGGTCGCGGGTCACGGGCTTCGCCTGGTCCGGGGCGTCCGCCGGGCCGACCCACACGTTCATCACGCCTTCGTCGGGCGCGAGATGGCGCAGGAGGGTCCCGTCGGGGGAGATCACGGGCGCCACGTACACCGGATTGCCGAACAGCAGGTCACGGGGGATGCCCGCGGCGGTCTCGGGGCTCATGTGGTCTCTCCCATCACAGCGTCCACAAGTTCACTTCGTTCATAGTGTTCACACGTTCACATGGTTCACGCGGTGCTCACGTGGTCGCCGGCCGACGGCACGTTCTGGCCGCGGCCGGAGGCCGGCGGGCGCCCGGACAGTGCGGGCGCGGCCCCGGACCGCCGCCATCCGGCCAGCCCGGGGTACTGCGCGATCGCCTGCTCGGCGGTGAGCGGGGCCCGCGGCCTGCCCATCGCCGGGCGGGATGGCGGAGAGGAGTCCGCGTCCGCCTCGATCAGGGTGTGGGCGCGGAAGAACGCGGCGGCGAGCTCGGGGCTGTCCAGCGCCGCCCGGGCCATGAGGGCGCCGACCTGGCGCTCGAACGCCGTCGCCTCCCGGCGACCTCCCTGCCCGTGACCTCCCTGCCCGTGACCTGCCTGCCCTTGGTCTGTCCGTTCGGGTCCCGTCTGCTCGGGTCCCGTCTGCTCGGGTCCCGTCTGCTCGGGTCCCGTCTGTCCGGGATCTGTCTGCTCGGGTCCCGCCTGCCCGGGACCTGCCTGCCCGAGGTCCGTCCGCTCGGGTTTCGCGTGCCCGGGGTACGTCCGTCCGGGACCTACGCGCCGGGGGGCTGCCCGGTCAGGTCCGGTGTCCCCGGAGGCCTCCCGGCCGGGGCCGGCGTGCCGGGCGTCCTGTCCGGCCGCCATCCGCCATGACCGGTCCGCCTCCGCCGCCACGGCGGCCTGCGCCTCGCGGCAGACCGACGGCCCGATTCCGCGCCGGGCCAGCTCCGCGTCCAGCCGGAGGGCGCTGAGCGCGGCGACCGACATCCCGTGCGAGTGGATCGGGTTGACCGCGGTGACCGCGTCGCCGATCGCGAGGAAGCCGTCGGGCAGGGCCGCGCGCTCGTAGAAGCGCCGCCGGTTGGCCGTGTCGCGGTAGGGACGGACGGGGCCGGCGGGCTCTGCCGCCGCCATGAGTTCGGCCACGATCGGGCTGCGCAGCGAGCGCGCGAAATCGGCGAACTCCCGCTCGCCGGTCGGCGGCTCGCCGCCCCGGGTGCCGGTCAGGGTCACGATCCACCGGCCGCCCTCGATGGGGTAGAGCGTCGCCCCCTGGTCCGGCCGTCCCGGCGCCGGGCGCGGGTGCAGGACGATCGCCGGCATCGCGGCGGCGGGAGCGGCGGGGTCGGCCGGGGCGTGGTAGAGCCGCGTGGAGTAGGCCAGGCCCGAGGCCACCGCCTCCTCCTCGACCGGCGGCGCGCCGAGCTCGGCCAGCCACCGCGGGGCCCTGGACCTGCGCCCGGTCGCGTCGACCACCAGGTCCGCCCTGATCGTCTCGGCCGCGGCGCCCTCGCGCCGGACGCGCACCCCGGTGACCCGGGTGGCGTCGCCGGTCAGCCCGAGCGCCTGCGTGCCCGCAAGGACGCGGACGGCGCCGCCGGCCAGCGCCCGGCGCCGCACCACCTGGTCCAGCAGCGCCCGGCTGCACGAGATGAGGTAGGACTCGGTGTGGTGGCGCCGGTACCACCCCTCGGCGGTGAGGATCAGCGCCTCGCCGGGCAGGCTCCGGCGGTGCGCGCCCCGGGCGTACAGCTCCTCCAGCGTCCCGGGGAGCAGCGTCCGCAGCGCCCGCGCGCCGCCGGTGACCAGCACGTGGGTGTGGTGGGCCTGCGGCAGTCCGCGCCGGGGGCCGGGGCCGCTGGGGTAGTGGTCGCTCTCGACCAGGATGACCTCGCCGGCGTGCCGGGCGAGCACGGCGGCGGTCAGCACTCCCGCGAAGCCCCCGCCGAGGACCACCGCGGTGGTCATGGAACGGGAGCCGGCGCGGCGGACCGGACGTGATCCCCGACGTGGTCCGCGACAGGTTCCCTAACGTGGTCCGCGACGTGGTCCGCGACGTGGTCCGCGACAGGGTCCCTGACGTGGTCCCCGACGGGGGAGCGGACGGGGGACCGGACGGCGATCCGGGCCGGGGTGCCCCGCGCCGCCGCGGCCGGGCGGCTCACGACAGGCGCTCTTCGATCAGGCCGTTCTCGATCATGGAGCCGATGAACTCGTGCACGTCCACCAGGATGCGCCTCAGCATCCCGGTGTTGCCGCCGGCGAACTCGCCCGACAGCTTGGAGACCACCGGCTCGCGCGCGCCGTCGCTCGCGACGAGCATCCAGATGCGGGAGCCCGTCTCGTTCAGGGTACGGAAGTCCCCGGTCTCGGTGTGGTACAGCGAGACGCCGTCCGCGGTCTCCTGCCACACCACCGCTTCACTGATCTGGAGTGTCACACTCCACCTCCTCTACACCGGTGTGATGGAAAGCAGCTCGCCCACCTTGACGGCCCCGGGCGAGACGGGCACGTAGCCCTTCCAGTCGTCGAAGACCGGGTGGACGTCGTCGCCGGCGACCATGCGGGGCGTGGTCATCTCCAGGTCGTTCGCGGCCAGTTCGGCGCGGCCGACCCCGGCCTCCTGCCAGAGCTGGGTGACCACGCCGTGCCGCAGGATCCGGCACAGGTGGCGGCTGTTGCGCCGCAGGTCGCCCGACTCCGACATGTGGGCGGCGCGGCAACCTCCGCCGCAGGATGCCTTGATGTAGCACTTCGCGCAGTCGGAGTGGTAGTCGCCGCCGAACACCGTGCTCCTGCGCATCCCCCCGAGGACGGGACTGGCGAAGATCTCCGACAGCGGCCGCTGCCGGACGTTTCCGGCGAACTCCGCACGCCCGGTGATGAGCTTGCACGGGTAGACGTCGCCGAGGGAGTTGATGTAGATCTCGTTGCCGCCCATGCCGCAGTTGCCCTTGACCGAGCACGGGGTCACGATGCGCGGCCCGTCCGGCTTGAGCTTGCCGGCGACCGGCGAGGTCCAGGCGATCTGCTGGATCCTCAGGTGGTCCTCCCAGCCGAAGTCGTAGTCGTCACCGGTCCCGCGGCCGAGCTTGTTGTGGTACATCAGCCGGATGCTGTGCACCTCCAGGCCGTCCATGAACGTCGCGAACTGCTCCAGCTCCTCGACGTTGTCGGAGGTGACGATGTGGTTGATCCTCGGCACCACGCCGGCGTCGTTGAGCAGCCGCAGGGCGCG
This sequence comes from Sphaerisporangium sp. NPDC004334, assembly GCF_053602655.1. Lineage (NCBI taxonomy): Bacteria > Bacillati > Actinomycetota > Actinomycetes > Streptosporangiales > Streptosporangiaceae > Sphaerisporangium > Sphaerisporangium sp. NPDC004334. The sequence goes on along the minus strand of NZ_JBSGDZ010000012.1, from coordinate 7,217 downwards.
GTGGGTCCGGTCGAAGGAGCCGGCGCCCCGGGTGCGGTCGTGGGACTCGGCGGTGCCGCCGTCGACGCTCACCGTGACGGCGTCGAAGAGCTCGGCGAACCGCCGCGCCAGCGCGGGCGTTCTGATCATCGTGGCGTTGCTGATGATGTTGCACTTCAGGCCGAGCGACTTGGCGTGCTCCACGATCTGGAACAGGTCCTTGCGGAGCATCGGCTCGCCGCCGGTGAAGATCAGCACCTCGGCCCCGAAGTCGGCGATCTGGGAGACCAGGTCGAGGGACTCGGCGGTGTCGAGCTCGCCCGGCAGGCACTTCTCGGAGGAGGCGTAGCAGTAGGGGCACCGCAGGTTGCACCCGTCGGTGATGGCGTAGTAGGCCGTGCGGAGCGGCGCCTCCCTGATCCTGATCTCCGGGCGGTTGCCGTTGTAGTAGACGACCCAGTTCAAGATGAGCTTGGCGAGGGTCCGCTCGGTCTCGGCGGAGTCCTCCAGCGGCGCCGGCTCCCCGTCCGCCCCGGGACGCGCCAGGGCCCGCAGGACGGCGAACTCGCGGGCGGAAAGGACGCACCGGCCGCCTGCCTGCGGGTTGACGACCAGGTGGTCCGCGCCGTTCACGAAGTAGGTGAGGTCTTGCGGCACGTCGAACAACGCGCGGTTTCCCGCCAGCTTCCCGGGCATCCGGGCTCCCTTCACGTCCGCGACCGCGGGTGCGGCCCCGGTCCCTGCTCCGGCGCGGTGCGGCCACCGGAGGCGGGACCGCCGGGGCCGCACCGCCGAGTCGTCCGGGCTAGTTCTGTCCCGATCCCGACCAGAGCCCGCAGGCGCAGAGCATCGCGGCCTCGAAGCCGTGCTGCGACGCCTCCGGCCTGTCCCACTCCCCGCCTTCCAAGGAGTGGGCCAGGACCTCGGGCAGGATCGCGGGAATCCGGTTCTTGAGCGAGATCAGCAGCTCGGTCTCCTCCTGGCTCAAGGAGGCGAAGGCCCCCTGGAGGTCCTCGGGCACCGGGCCGCCCAGGATTCCGGCCTCGCGCAGCGCTTCCCTCGGGTCGAAGGCCATGCCTTCACCTCTCTATTTAGAGGAAATTGGGTGTGGCTCGAGTATGTCCGCGAATGAGACGGGCGATACAACCCCACGATCGTGGGCATATCACCGCCGCTCGCGGGCGCGGCCCTAAAAGGCCGGACGGCGCGGTGTATTCACGTTCACGAGCCCCCGGAAATCGTTTCCAGACGGCCGGTCTCGACGGCGCGCGGCGGCCAGATCCCGACACGCAGAAGCTCGTGAACATAGGAATACGCCACGAGCTGGCTTCGGTTGCTGCAGGCGAACCGGTCGAGTAGCTTGCTGATCCGCTCGGCCACGGTGTACCTGCTCAGGCGCATCTCGCGCGCGATTCTCGTCGTCGTGTACCCACTGGCCAGCAGGACGACCAGCGATCTGTCGCGATCGTCCATCAGGCCATCGGAAACATGTTTCATGAGAAGTCCCGGATCGAATCGCCTTGACCGCGAGGCGCCCTGGTGGGGGCCTCTGGCCTTGACGCTAGAAGGGCACGGTTAATCATCGGTATGGCGTAACCATGCGGCCGGTTGATTCCCCAGGTCCGGGGCCGCGCCGGGGCGCCGTCCGACCGGCCTGCGGAGAGCGCCCCGGGCCACTTCTATGGAGAGGTGGCGCGGTACCGTTTCCCTTTTCCCTTACCGTCGAACGGGGAATACGCCCACGTTCGTGGGGTTGTGCCGGCCGCGGGGCGCGAGGCCATACTTCACCTGCAGTCCAATTCGCACCCGATGGAAAGGGGGAGGCATGGCCTTCGACCCGCGGCGAAGTCTGCGAGAAGCCGGAATCCTGGGCGATTCACCGGCTCCGGGACTTGAGGCGGCATTAGCCACCTTGACCGAAGAAGAAGCCAATCTGCTCATTTCACTCAAGAACCGGGTTCCCGGGCTCGTGCCCGAGGTGCTGGCCCACTCCCTGGACGGCGGATGGAACAGGCCGGAGGCGGCGCAGCACGGCTTCGAGGCCGCGATGCTGTGCGCCTGCGGGCTCTGGTCCGGATCGGGTAACGCCGAGAACTAGCCGGCGGATGCGGCCCCACGCCCCGATCCGGCGGCCCGCCCGCCGGATCGGGGCCGGGGCCGCGCCCGTGGCGGCGCCTTCGGCGGCGCCCATGGCCGGGCCCATATCGAAGGCCGCCAAGGGACCGACGCCCGGCTGCCGGGCGATGAACGCGTCTGCCGCGCCGGAACGGCCGCGGCGAAGGGCGGAGTGATGGCTATGGCTGTGTCGAGCGACGTGGTGACGGCCGAGAACCTGACCAAGCGTTATCCACGGCGCGACAGGCCGGCCGTGGACGGCGTCTCCTTCGAGATCGCCCGGGGCGAGACCATCGGGCTGCTGGGCCCCAACGGCGCCGGGAAGACGACCCTGATCAAGATGATCTGCGGGGTCACCACCCCCACCTCCGGCCGGCTCCGGGTGTTCGACGCCGACCCGGCCCGGCAACCGGTCGCCGCCAAGACCAACATCGGGGCGATGCACCAGTCCGGTCCATTCGACATGATGCTCCCCGCGATCGACAACCTGCGGATCGCGGCGCGGTTCCGCGGCCTGAGCTGGCGCGAGGTCCGGCAGTGGACGATGGAGGTGGCCGAGTTCCTCGGGCTGAAGGACGTCCTGTCCCAGCTGTGCTTCCAGCTGTCGGGCGGTCAGCGGCAGCGGCTGCAGCTCGTCCGGGCGCTGATCACCCTCCCCCGGCTGCTGATCCTCGACGAGCCCTCAGCCGGGCTCGACGTCGCCGGACGCCACCAGGTCGAGCGGTTCGTGACCTGGCTGCGCGAGGAGCACGGGGCGACCGTGCTGTGGACCAGCCATCACATCGACGAGCTGGAGCGCAACAGCCAGCGCGTCATGGTCGTCGACCACGGGCGGGTGCTCCGCTTCGCCAAGCCGCGCGAGCTCGTCGAGGAGTTCGGCAGCACCCACATGCTGGTGACCGTCGAGGACCCCGAGGCCGGCCGGGCCGTCGCCGCCTGGGCGGAGGCGGCCGGGTTCGCGGCCACGGCCGAGGACGCGGCGGTGCGCGTCCACGGCGCCCGCGTGCAGGACGTGCTTCCGGCGCTGTCGCGGCACTGCCAGGACGCCGGCGTCGCCATCTCGGGCGTCTCCACCGCCATGGACTCGCTGGAGAAGGTGTTCCTGCGGATGACCGAGAACGAGGGGTGACATGAGCGCCGAGCTGACCTTCCACAATGTCCCCCCGGCCCCGACCGCCAAGGCGGCCGACCTGTTCGCGGTGCTCTACCGCGAGTACGCGCTGCTGGCCCGCAACCGGGTGAACCTGGTCCTCAGCCTGTCACCGATGCTGGTGTACCTGCTGCTGGTCAACACCTCGCTGAGCAACCTCGTCGGGGTCATCGACTACAAGGGCGTCCCCCTGCGGTTCGCGATCTTCCTGCTCCCCATGGTGCTGGCGATGTCGGTGGTCAGCGCCGCGGGCACCTCGGGCATGGCGCTGTTCCAGGAGGAGCTGAGCGGGGTCGCGACGCAGCTGTGGTCCTACCCGATGCGCCGCTCGCGGTTCCTGCTCGGCAAGCTGCTCGCCGGGGTGTCGCTGGTGCTGGGGCAGAGCCTGGTCGCCCTGGGCGTCGCCGTGCTCATCTTCGACTTCCCCTTCCACGCCGAGGGCTGGGCCGGCCTGCTGGCCGCCCTCACGCTGGCCTCCATCGCGATCAACGGGCTGTACCTGGCGGCGGCGATCACCATCAGGGACTTCCAGACCTTCATGGTGGGCACGAACGTGTCGCTCCTCGTGCTGGTCTTCAGCGCGCCCTCGCTCTACACCGTCGACAGCATGCCGACCGTGCTGCAGTGGGTGTCGGTGGTCAACCCGCTCACGTACGCGATCAACGGGATGCGCGACGCGGCGGTGTTCGGCTTCGCCGCCGCGTGGCAGAACCTGCTCGTGCTGGCCGTCATCGCCGCCGTGAGCTACGCCGTCGCCGGGCGCGCCCTGCTCGCCCGGGCGAGCAACATCTGACCGGGCGAGCCCGCGGCGGCCCCGCCGTCGCGGGCTCGCGGGCCGCCACCGTGGACAGGGGCAACAGCATGCGGACCGGCACAGCCTCCCTCTCGTGGATCTTCTCGCAGTCCGACCGGGCCAAGGTCAGGCTGCCGGGCACCGACAGGGCACACGACCCCGCGGACACCATGGCGATGGCCGCCCGCGCGGCGCGCCAGGTGGGCGTCACCAGGGTCGCCGACATCACCCGTCTCGACACCATCGGCATCCCGACGTTCCAGGCCGTCCGCCCGGCCGCCGCGACGCTCGCGGTGTCCCAGGGCAAGGGCATCACCCCCGAGCTGGCCCGGCTGTCGGCGATCATGGAGTCGGTCGAGCTCTGGCACGCCGAGCGGCCCCTCACGCCGGCCGTGACGGCGGCCCCCCGCGACGTCGGCGAACGGCTGGGCTACGACGTCCGCGACCTGCCGCGCTGTGAGCCGAGCGTCCTGCACGACGGCCTGCCGGTCGACTGGGTGACCGCCCGGTCGCTGGTCGACGGCTCGGAGACGCTCGTCCCCCTGGACACGGTGGCGCTCTCGCTCGAGCGCAGGACGGGGTGGAACCCGCCGGCGTTCTTCGCCTCCTCCAACGGGCTGGCCAGCGGGAACACCCTCGTCGAGGCCATCTTGCACGCGCTGTACGAAGTGGTCGAGAGGGACGCCATGACCGCGGCGCTCACCGGCGGCGGCGACATGGGCGTCCGCGCCGACCCGCGGTCGCTAGGCTCGCCCGTGGTCGACGGGCTGTGCTCGATGATCGAGCGGGCCGGGGTCCGCCTGGAGGTGAGGTCGGTTCCCTCGCCCACCGGCCTTCCGTGCTTCCTCGCCCGGATCACCTGCGAGGACTACCCTCCGGCGTTCACCGGGTTCGGCTGCCACCTCAGCTCCGAGATCGCGCTCACCCGCGCGGTGACCGAGGCGGCGCAGACCAGGCTGGGGTACGTCTCGGGCGCGCGGGACGACCTGGACGCCGGCTTCAACGACGCCCCCGGCCCGAAGCCCGCCGCGCGGCCCGCCGCGGACCCCGCCGCCGAGGCCGTCCCGGCGCTCACGGCGCACGAAAGCCTCGTCGACGACCTGGAGGACGTGGTCAAGCGCGCCGCGATCGCCTTCTCCCACGCGCCCTTGGTGGTCGACCTGACCCACGAGGACATCGGGGTCCCGGTGGTCAAAGTGGTGGCGCCGGGAAGCCGCGTCCGACCGGAGGTGATGTAGTGAGCGCCAAGGTGGTCGTCTACGCCGGACCGACGATCTCTCCCGACGAGATCCGCGACGTCGTCCCCGGAGCGCGGGTGCGCCCCCCGGTGGCCCGGGGAGACCTGCTCGCCGAGGACTGGGCCCGCGGCGACACCGCCGTCATCATCGACGGCTACTACCGTGAGCGGCTGTCGGTGGGGCACAAGGAGATCCTCTGGCTGCTCGGCGAGGGCGTCGAGGTCATCGGCGCGGCCAGCATGGGCGCGCTGCGGGCGGCGGAACTCGGCCCGTACGGCATGCGCGGCGTCGGGACGGTCCACCGGATGTACGCCACCGGCGAGGTCGACGGCGACGACGAGGTCGCGGTGCTTCACGGGCCCGCGTCCCTGGGGTACCCGGCCGGCACGGTCGCGATGGTCAACATCCGCTACGGCTGCCGCGAGGGGGCCAGAACGGACCTGGTCCCGGCGGCGATCGGCGAGCGGATCGTGCGGGCGGCCAAGGAGCGGCCCTTCGCGCACCGGACCTGGCGGGAGATGGGGGAGGCGCTCGGCCCGGACGCCGGCGACGCCCTGGCCGCGCTCGAGCGCATGATCGGCTCGGGGGAGTGGGACCTCAAACGCCGCGACGCCCTGTCCGCACTCAGAGCCGCCGCCACCCCTCCCGCCGCCACCTCACCCGGCTCTATCCCGCCGGCCGTCACCCCGCCCGGCTCGATCCCGCCGGCGTCCGTCTCCGCCCTGCCCGCATCCGCCCAGGCCATGACCGGCCCGCCCGCGTCCGGGGGGCCCGTGTTCGCGTCCGTCCGGCCCGCGTCCGCCGCGTCCGCGTCCGGCAGGCCCGCATTGACGTCCGTCCCGTCCGCGTCCGGAGCGCCTGGAGCCGCCCGGCCGGAGCCTGAGGCGCCCGGTGCCGCCGGCGACCGCCGTCCCGAGCGGGCCGTGTCCGGATCGCCCGGATCGCGGGTAGCGGGGGCCGTCCTGACCGGGATCACCCACAACGAGGTGCTGCGACGGCGCTCCCGGCGGGAGTACGCGCCGGGCCGCTGGATGTCCGACCTCGACCTGCTGACCGCCGGCCGGCTGTTCGATCCCGGCTACCCCGCGTTGCACGAGGAGGTCCTGTCCGGGCTGCTGCGCGACTTCGCCGGCGAGAGCGGAGCCGCCCTCGAGGCGTACACGCGCGCCCGGCTCGGCGTCGCCGAAGGGGAGGACCTGCCGCCGAGCCTGGCCGCATGGCTCACCCACGCCGAGCCGGCCGCCCTCCCCGTCGCCGAGCTGCTGCGGCTGGTCATGGTGCGAGTGTGGCCGGTCTGGCAGTCGGCCGACTGGCGGCCCGCCGTCCTGTCGCACGTCCGGGACACCGGCCGCCTGCGGGAGTGGGCCGACACCGTGGCCCGTGCCGACGAGGCCACCGAGCGGTCCCGCGGCCGGCTGGTGGTGCCGCCGCCGGAGATCTCCGGCAGGATCTTCCTGCGCCACTGGCGGCGGGACGGGTCGTCGGCGCAGGTCGAGCTGGCCAGGCGGGGCTACAACAGCGCCGAGGAGCTCGGCCGCGCCACCCGGAGGTTCTTCGCGCTGGACGTCCAGAGCGGGCGACGTGCCACCGGCGCCTGACGGTGGCGCTCCCCGGCCGCCACGCCCCCCGGCCGGCGGCCCAGGGGAGCCACGTCCCCGGGAGTCACGTTCCCGGGAGTCGCGTTCCCGGGAGTCGCGTTCGGCGGCCGGCGGCCCGCCGGGGCGGGTGAGGAGGCGGAAATGACCGCGACGACGCAGGAGCAGGCGTTCGACCCGGCCGCGCCGCGGCACGTCCCCGACCCGCACGCGCTGTTCCACCGCATGCGGGAACAGGCCCCGTTCCACCGCCAGGTGGGCCCGTCGAGCGGCCGCGTCTTCTGGTACCTGACCAGGTACGCGGACGTGGGGGGCGCGCGGCCCGACCCCCGCGGCGGGCGCCCGCG